>JANOAM010000504.1:0-20431 GCA_031411215.1 Betaproteobacteria bacterium | reverse complement strand
CGCAGCCGCATCAGGCTCAAGTCCATGTCGTACAGCAGCCGGCGCTGCTCGTCGCTGCGCACCATGCTTTCGATCCAGAAGAAGCTGGCCAGCCGCGCGCCGCGCGTGACGGGCTCGACGCGGTGCACGCTGGTGCCGGGGTACAGCACCAGGTCACCGGCGGCCAGCTTGACGCGCTGTTCGCCATAGGTGTCGGCGATGACCAGCTCGCCGCCGTCGTAGTCGGCCGGGTCGGACAAGAACAGCGTGCAGGAGATGTCCGTGCGCACGCGCTGCGCGCCACCCGGCAAATAGCGCACAGCCTGGTCCACGTGGCTGCCGTAGTGGTTGTGGGCTCCGGCATAGCGGTTGAACAGCGGCGGCAGCACACGCTTGAGCAGTGTGGCCGAGAAGAACATCGCATGGCGTTCCAGCGCCTGCAGCACCAGTGCTTGCAGCGCACGTGCCTCATCGCTGCCGGCCGGCAACTGTTCGTTGCGCTTGACCAGCGATGCCTGCGATCCGGCTGTGGCGCGGCCGTCCTGCCAGCTGGCCTGCGCCAGCAGGTGCCGGGCTTCGCCCAGCAACTGCGGGGTCAGCACGTTCGCGATTCTCAGCAGCATGGCGTGGATCTCAATGGGCCTTGAAACCAGCCCATGGTGCCATCAGAACTTGTAGGTTCCCGTCAGGCTCACCACACGCCCCGCGCCGGGCACGTAGAAGGACGTGTACAGCTGGTCCGCATAGAGCTTGTTGGTCACGTTGTTGACATTCAGCCGGAACGACAGGCTGTCCGGGTCCACGGTGTATTCGGCCATCAGGTCACCGGTGATGAACCGGGGCGCGTAGAAGCCCGGGTTGCGGTTGGGCTGCTGGCCGCTGCGGCCATTCAGGCCGCCGCCCAGGCGCAGCTGCGGCAGGACCTGGTACGTCGTCCACAAAGTGCCGGAGTACCGCGGTGTCAGCGACGGTCGTGTGCCCTGGCCTTCAGCACCGGGTGCGGCGATGTCGATCTTGGCCACCGGCATCCAGGTGAAGTTGCCAAAGACCTCCCAAAGCGGCGTGATGCGGCCCACGATGTCAAAGTCCAGACCGGCCGCATGGCGCTTGCCGGACAGCGTCACCAGGTTGGACAGCGGGTCGGTGTTGCGCTCGTGCAGCTTGGTGTTGCGGAAGATGCCCACGCGGGTGCTCAGCTTGCCGTCGGCGGTGTCGAACTTGGCGCCCAGCTCGAAGTTGACCGACTGCTCGGGCGGGATGGACTGGTTGGCCGAACTCAGCGAATAGGCGTCTCCCGAGGTGTTGAACGAGGTGGCGCCCATCAAGTGGAAAGACCACTGCGCAGTCGGCTGGAACAGCACGGCGGCGCGCTTGCTCACTTCCGAGATGTTCATGTTCCAGGGCGAGTTCGGCTGGTCTTGCAGCGGATACACCGTCGTGGCGGACGCCGTGTTGTAGGCGTGGTAGTTGCCCTTCAGGCTGTCATAGCGCAAGCCGGCAATGACCTTCCACATCGGCGCGACCTGGACCATGTTCTGCACGTAGCCACCGTAGGCCTTGGACGTGTAGTCGCCGGTGGTGCGGAAGCTGCGCAGGCTCTCGTCGATGCTGGCGCCGTCGTAGGGCGCGCCGATGGTGGTGTTGGGCCGGGTCGGCACGACACCACCCTGGGCGACGGAGACCTGGCCGAAGACCTGCTTCTTCTCGTGCGCGAAGTCGACACCGGCCTGCAGATAGTTCTCAAAGCCCAGGCTCTTGAACCGGGCGCTCAGGTCGCTTTGCGCCGTCAGGGTCTGCATGTCCTGCTTCTTCAGTTGCTGGCCGCGCGTCAACACCGTGTTGGGGCTCAACGTGGCCAGGGAGACGACCACGCCGCCGGGCTGCGTGGTGGCGCCGCCAAAGTTCCACAGCGTGGCGCGCTGGTCACGGGTGTAGTCGGCATAGCGCACCTTGCTCACCAGTTCCACGTCCTTGGAGAAACGGTGCGTATGCGCCACCGTGCCGAAGGTCGCAGTGCCCTTGTTGAAGTCGCTGCTCAGGCCGTAGTAGGCATCTGGGTCTATCGGCACCACCGTCGTGTCGACGGTGGGCGACGTGGCCGTCGGCCTGATCCAGCGGACGCCGTAGTTCATGCCGTTGTTGTTCTGCAGGGCATACAGCGTGACGGACAGTTCGTCCTGCTCGTCGATGCCCCAGCGGTAGTTGCCGGCAAAGCCTTGCTTGTCGATCTTGGAACCGGCGCCGTTGCTGTTGGCCACATTGCCCATGACGTCAACGCGCAGCGCCGAGGTTTCGCCCAGGCGCACGTTGAAGTCACCGATCGCGCGCACGGCGCCGTGGCTGCCAAGTGTGGTGTCGATCTGGTTCTGGTTGGCCAGCTGCGCCTGCTTGGTGACCTGGTTGACCGCCCCGCCGGTGGAGCCGCGGCCGAACAGCAACGAAGCCGAGCCGCGCAGCAGTTCAATCTTGTCGAGGAAGAAGGTGTCACGGTCGTAGAACGCCGGGTCGCGCATGCCGTCGATGAAGATGTCACCGGTGCTCTGCAGCGAAATGCCGTGGATCTTGATGTCGTCCTCACCACCCACAGCGGCCTGGAAGCTGATGCCGGACGTGTTGCGCAGCACCTCCTTCACGTTGTCCAGCTTGCGGTCGTCCATCACTTTTTCGGTGACGACGGTCAGCGCCTGCGGGATGTCGCGGATGTCCTGCTTGCCCTTGCCGATGCGGGTCTCGGTGGCCTGGTAGTCGTCCTTGCCCTGGCGTTCTGCGCTGGCGCGGACGCGGACCACCGGCAACACGGTGTCGGTGGTGGCCTTGGGCGCGGAGGCCGCGGCGGCAGGGGCCGCCACCGTCTGTGCCAGCGTGTTGGCCGCCAGGCCGAAGCCGGCAGCCAGAGCGCCCAGCGGCAGCAGCCGCACCGCCAGGTTCTTGGCGCTGGTCTTGGGGCTGAGCTTGGGACTGACCTTGGGCCGTACGCGCACTTGTTTGCGGGACATGAGGGAACTCCTGATCGATGGATGCGCCGAGCCGCGCCCCGCACCTGCAGTGGTGCACAGCGATGACTCAGGGATGAAATTGGCTGGCTGAAGCCAACCCGATGACCGCCTGTGGCGGCCTCAGGGTCGCTCTGGCTCGCTGACGAAACCGACCCGGGTGAGACCCGCCTTGCTGGCGTCACCCAGGGTCTCGGCTACTGCCCGGTACGCGACGTTCTGGTCGGCGCGCAAATGGACTTCCGGCTGCCGTGGCTTGCGGCCTGCACTGGCAAAACGCTGCGCCGCTTCGGCGCGGCTGACGGCTTCGCCGTTCCAGAAGCGCTGGCCCTTGGCGTCGATGGCGAACTCGATCTTTTCGGGCTTCAATTCGTTGATCTGCGAGCTGACCTTGGGCAGGTCCAGCTTGACGGCATTGGTCAGCAGCGGCGCGGTGACGATGAAGATCACCAGCAGCACCAGCATCACGTCGATCAGCGGCACCATGTTGATCTCGGCCATGGGTGCAGAGCCGCGCTTGCTGTCAAAGGAGGCGAAGGCCATGGTCAGGCTCCTTTGCGATCAGGCGGCCGAGGCCGGCTGCGTGTGGACAGTACCCACCGCACGCACGGGGCGCAGGTTGCTGACGGTCGCCGCCGAGCCGGGTGCTTCACCCAAGGTGAGGAAGCTGTGCAGTTCGTAGGCGAAGGCGTCCAGCCGCGCCGACAGCACACGGTTGCCGCGCGCGAAGGCGTTGTAGGCCATCACGGCGGGTATGGCCACGGCCAGGCCGATGCCGGTCATGATCAGCGCCTCACCGACCGGGCCGGCCACCTTGTCCAAGGTGCCGGCACCGCTGACGCCGATGGCCAGCAGCGCGTGGTAGACGCCCCAGACCGTGCCGAACAGTCCCACGAACGGTGCCGTGGCGCCCACGGTGGCCAGCGTGGTCAGGCCCGATTCCAGACGAGTGGTTTCTTCGTCCAGCACTTTCTTGATGGTGCGTGTGATGAAGTCGTTGGCGGTCCCGGCCTCGGCCAGACGTGCCGCACCGTGGCGGGCGTGGTGGGCTTGCGCATGCAGGGCATGGGCGCTGAGGTGCGAGAACGGGTCGCGGGCACCATGCGTGGCGATTTCGGCTTGCACGGCATCCAGTGAACGGGCGTTCCAGAAGAAGTCCAGGAAAGCGGCGCCGCGTTTGTTGCGCAGGACCTGCGACAGGCCCTTGGCCGCGATCAGCCCCCAGGACGCGACCGACATCAGCAGCAGCACGGCCAGAAGGAACCTGCCGACACCGTCTGACTGCGTGAGGAAGTGTCCAAAGCCCAGGTTCGAGGCGTTGACGGCAACGGTACTGACGGTGGTGTCCATGGGGAAGTTTGGTGAGAAGGTCTGTTGAGAGAGTCGGTGGACTCAGCGGTCCAGGTCATAGGCCAACACGGCCGCGGACTCGACTTCGACGGGCTGGCCGTCTTCCATGTAGGGCGCGAAGCGGGCGCTGCGGATGTCCTGCAGCGCGGCCTGGTCGATGCGCGCAAAGCCCGACGACTTCTGCACCCAGGCGTCTTTCAGCCGGCCGTTGACGTCGACGACGATGCGGACGATCACCTCACCCGACTCGTTGGAACGGCGTGACAGCAGCGGGAAGTTCAGGCGCGGCTGGGTCTGGTAGCGCAGCGCGCTGCTCGGGATCTTTTTGACCGCTGGCGCGGGCGGCGGTCCCTGGACGGCCGGTGGCGCAGGCGGGGCCGGGGCGGCGATCACCGGAAGCAGCGGCACAGGCACGGGCGCCGGCACCACGAACTCCGGCGGAGCGGGGGACGGTGTCGGCGCGGCCGCAATCAAGGGCACCGGCGCCGGTGCGACCTGCTTCACCTGCGGCGCTGGCGGCGGGGGTGGAGGGGGTGGCGTCTGCGGGTCCGCCAGCGTCAACATGTCCACCATCATCGGCGCCGCATCGCGCACGGCGCGCTGCACGAAGTCCACCTGCAGCAGCGCCCACAAGCCCGCCACATGGGCCAGGGCCACAGCGCTGACCATCAGGCGCCGGTCGCGGGGCGACAGGTCCTGCCTCGGTTGCAGAGCCAGCAGCAGCGGGCTCAGCGGGGCGATGGTGGGGACGGGCGTCGGCATGGGGTGGCTCTGCGGGCGGCGCTCATGCTGGCGCCGGCTCAGGCGCCCTGCAGCGCGGACTGGAACGGCGCTCCGGGGCGGGCGCTGGCGCGGCCGGGGCAACCGTGCGCCTGGCGCTTGGCGTCAAAGGTTTCGCGCGCGCACCCGTGGCAGACGCCGCAGCCTGTGGCCACGCCGGTGAAATCCTGCAGTTCGGCAAATGAACTGCAGCCAGCCGACACCTCGGCTTCGATGTGGCGGTCACTGACCCGGTGGCAGATGCAGATGATCATGTGTGGATACTAATGCGAGTGATTCGCATTAGCAAATCGTTCAACCCTGGTGTGTGCACGGGATCGCACGCCGTCTGGCGCGTCCGCCCGTCCAACACGGCGCGCGCACAATGCCGCGTCCACCCACCGCCAAGAGAGTGCCCATGAAAGGCGATCCCCAGGTCATTGCGCATCTCAACGCGCAACTCAAGCTGGAACTGACCGCGATCAACCAGTACTTCCTGCACGCCCGCATGCTCAAGAACTGGGGCTTCGAGCGCATGGCCAAGCACGAGTACGAAGAGTCGATCGAGGAGATGAAACACGCCGACAAGCTGGTCGAGCGGGTGCTGACGCTGGGCGGTCTGCCCAACCTGCAGGACCTGGGCAAGCTCTTGATTGGTGAATCCGCGGTGGAGACGCTGCACTGCGACCTGAAGGTGGAATTGGAGTCGCAGGTCCACCTCAAGACCGCCGTGGCACACGCCGAGACTGTGCGCGACTACGTCAGCCGCGAACTCTTCGAAGACATCCTGGCTGACACCGAGGCGCACATCGACCACCTGGAAACGCAGATTGAACTGGTGGCCAAGGTGGGCGAACCGAACTTCCTGCAGACGCAGGTGGGTAGCAGTTGAGCCGCTGACCCGGCATTCAAGTGCCGGACCCGGCCTGCCGATACCGGGTCATGGCATCCCACCCCGCAGGCTCTGGCAGCTGGCTCGCATCCGCATGGACGGCAGCGCGCCGCCTCGTGCCCGGGCTGAAGGACAAGAAAGCCGCCCGTGCGCCCGCGCGCCCCGCCGCCGCGCCGGTGCAGACCGTCGACCCGCTGACCGGCCTGCCGACCCGCCGTGGCATGGTCTCTGCGCTGAACAGCGCCCTCGACCGTGCCGACATCTCCAACCGGCCAATGAGCCTGCTCTACCTGGGCATCGACGAGTTCGCCGACCTCAACAACGCCTACGGCCATGAGCTGGGGGACGCTGTGCTGGCGGAACTGGCCAAGCGCCTGGCCGACCGCGCGCCGCAGCGCCACATGGTGTCGCGCTGGGCCGGTGACGAATTTCTGCTGGTCATGAACGGTGACATCGAACAGGCCCGCCCCGCGGCCCTGGCGCTGCTGGAAGGTGTGTCGCGACCCTTCGTGGTGGGCGGCACCGAGATCTCCATCAGCGCGTCGGTGGGCATCGCGTCCTACCCGCGCCATGGCGCGCGGCACCTGATGGTGGGCAATGCCGTCACCGCGATGCGTGCCGCCAAGACCCACGGCGGCGGCGCCTTCGCCGAATACGACGCCCGCATGGGTGTGGACGTGCGCGAACAGCAGGAACTGGCGCGCGACCTGCGCCTGGCCGTGCAGAAGGGCGAGCTGGAGCTGTACTACCAGCCCAAGATCGACGCACGCAGCCTGCAGGTGACGGCCGCTGAAGCGCTGCTGCGCTGGCACCACCCGCGGCACGGCATCGTGAGCCCGTCGCTGTTCATTCCCATCGCGGAACGCCACCGCCTGATTGGCGACATCGGCAACTGGGTGCTGGAAGAAGCCGCGCGCCAGGCAGGTACCTGGCGCGACGCGGGCTTGCGCATGCGTGTGGCCTTCAACGTGTCGGCCTACCAGATGCGGCAGGACGACTTCGCCGACCGCCTGGCCCAGGCGCTGAAGTCCAACCGCCTGCAGCCTTCACGCTTCACCTGCGAGATCACCGAGACAGTGGCGATGGAAGACACCCGCGTGACGCAGGAGGCCTTTGAACGCCTGCGCAAGCTGGGCGTGCACATCTCCATCGACGACTTCGGCACCGGCCATTCCAGCCTGGCCTTGCTGCGCCGGCTGCCCGCCGCCGAACTGAAGATAGACCGCAGCTTCGTCGCCGACGTGGCGACCAGCGCCGAGGCCCGTTCCATCATCACCGCGGTGGTGCAGGTGGCGCGTGCGCTGGGCCTGCGCGTGGTGGCCGAGGGTGTGGAAAAGCCCGAGCAGCTGGACCAGCTGGTGCTGCTGGGCTGCGACGAACTGCAAGGCTTCCTCTTTGCGCGCCCGATGTCGGCACGTTCGCTGGGCCTGTGGGCCGCAGACGCCAAGACGGCAGAGGCCATGGCCTTCCGCGCGTCCCTGTTCCGCGAGACCATCGTCAAGCTGCCCGCGTGACGGCTGCGCCGTCGCGCTCAGTCGTCGTCCTGCGACTTGTACTGCGCCATCAGCTGCGTTTGCACGTTAGGCGGCACCGCCTCGTAGTGCGACAGTTCCACCATGTAGCGCCCCTGACCGCTGGTCAGTGCGTTCAGGCGGATCTGGTAGCCGCTCAACTCTGACATCGGCGCCAGGCCACGCACGATCATCGTGCCCGGCGCGCCATTGGCTGTGCCGTTCGTTGTTCCATTGACCAGGCCGCGGCGGCTCGCCAGGTCGCCGGTGATGTCGCCCATGGCCGAGTCTGGCGCCGTGATCTCGATGTGCACGATGGGCTCCAGCACGATGGGCCTGGCTTCGCGCAGCGCGCCCATGAAGGCCTTGCGGCCGGCGGTGACGAAGGCGATCTCCTTGCTGTCCACGCTGTGGTGTTTGCCGTCATAGACCGTGACGCGCACGTCCATCACCGGATAGCCCGCGATGGCGCCCGTGGCCAGCACCTCGCGCACGCCCTTCTCCACCGCCGGGATGAACTGGTGGGGGATGGTGCCGCCCTTGACCTGGTCCAGGAACTCAAAACCCGCGCCGCGCGGCAGCGGCTCCACGCGCAGGAAGACCTCGCCAAACTGCCCGGCGCCGCCGGTCTGCTTCTTGTGGCGGTGGTGGCCTTCGGCCTTGGCGGTGATGGTCTCGCGGTAGGCAATGCGCGGCGGCCGGGTGTTGACCTCGAACTTGTGCACATCGCGCAGGCGTTCCAGCAGCACGCGCAGGTGCAGTTCGCCCAGGCCGTAGAGGATGGTCTCGTTGGTGTTGGCCACGTGTTCCAGCTTCAGGCACGGGTCCTCGTCAACCAGCTTGGTGACGATCTCCCACATGCGCTGTTCGTCGCCATGCCGCTTGGGTTCGATGGCCAAGCCGTGCACGGGCCTGGGGAAGCCCAGCGGTTTGAGGTGGATGTGCTCGTCCTCGGCCGCGTCGTGCAGCACGGCGTCGAAGTGGATCTCGTCCACCTTGGCCACCGCCACGATGTCACCCGGCACCGCTTGCTGCACCTCCACATGTTCCTTGCCCTGCAGCATGAACAGGTGTGCCACCTTGAAGGGCTTGCGGCCGTGGCCCACGTAGAGCGGGCTGCCTTGCTTGATGGTGCCCTGGTGCTCCCGCATCACGCCCATGCGGCCAACAAACGGGTCCACGGTGACCTTGAACACATGCGCCAGCACATGGCGTGCCGGATCGACTTCCGCATGCATCGGCTGCGCGTCTTCGCCTTCGCCATTCAGGAAGTCGGGCAGGTTGGCTTCCAGCGGGTTGGGCAGCAGCTTGACGATGATGTCCAGCAGCTCCGCCACGCCCGCGCCGGTCTTGGCAGAGACAAAACACACGGGGATCAGGTGGCCTTCGCGCAGCGCCTGTTCCAGCGGCGCGTGCAGTTCGCTGGCGTCCACGTCACCGTCGTTGAGGTAGCGGTCGACAAAGGCGCCGTCCACTTCCACCACCTGTTCCACCAGGGCGCGGTGGGCGTCGGCCACGCTGCCGAAATCACTGTGACCGTCACGCTGGTAGAAGCAGTCCACGACCTTGCTGCCACCCGCGTCCGGCAGGTTCAGCGGCAGGCATTCACGGCCGAAGGTGGCCTGGATCTGTTCCAGCAGCGCGGGCAGGCCGGCCGGTGCGCTGTCGATCTTGTTGATGATGATGATCCGGTCCAGCGCGCGGCTGGCGGCGTACTCCATCATGCGCACGGCCATGGGCTCGATGCCCACCGCGGCGTTGATCACCACCGCTGCCGTTTCCACGGCTTCCAGTGCCGGCAGGCTCTGGCCCAGGAAGTCGCTGGCGCCGGGCGTGTCGATGAAGTGCACGCGCGTGTCGCCGGTCTTGAGGTGCAGCACGCTGGCGTTCAACGAATGCTGCATGCGGCGTTCCAGCGGGTCGTGGTCGCTGACCGTGCTGCCGCGTTCCAGGGTGCCGGGGGTGTTGATGGCGCCGGCCTTGTGAAGCAGGGCTTCTGCCAGGCTGGTCTTGCCTGCACCGGAGGGGCCGACAAGGGCCAGGGTGCGGATGTGCGTGATGTCGTCGAAGTTCGGGTTGGCGGGCAGGTTGCCCGCAACTAGGCTGGCCATAGGGGGTCTCCTTCAGCGTGGGTGCGTGTCGGACGCGTGCTGGACGTGAAGCCAGCGTACGCCTGGGTCCAGCGCGCGACAAGGCTGCCCCGGGAAAGCGCTTGGTGCTACCGTTGCCGGTTGTTGAGCCCATGACGTCCACGCCTCGTTCTCTCACAGCGCCTCCTGCTGCGCCAAGACGTGTCCTGCCAGTGATCGTGCTGGCCCAGCTGGCCGGTGTGTCGCCCTGGTTCGCGGTCAACGCGGTGATGCCGGACCTGCAGCGTGCCTACGGCTGGGGCCCGGCCGCGCTGGCCACGCTGACGTCTTCGCTGCAGCTGGGTTTCATCGCCGGCACGCTGGTCTTTGCCCTGCTGGCCGTGGCCGACCGCTGGCCGGCGCGGCGGGTCTTTGCGCTTTGTGCCTTTGCCGCGGCCACCTGCACGGTGGCCGCTGCGCTCAGCGCCGCCAGTTATGGCGCGCTGCTGGGCTGGCGCGTGGCCACGGGCTTTTTCCTGGCGGGCATCTACCCCGTGGGCATGAAGCTGGCGGCGCTGTGGTTCCCGCGTGGGCTGGGTGCGGCGCTGGGCTGGCTGGTCGGCGCGCTGGTGCTGGGCAGCGCCAGCCCGCATGCGCTGCGCGCGCTGGGTGCCGCCTGGCCCTGGCAGAGCGTGTTCTTCAGCGTGGCCGCGGTGGCGGCTGCTGCGGGCCTGCTGGTGCTGGTCTTCGTGCCCGAGCCACCGCACAAGCCACCAGCCCGGCTGCGTCTGTCGGCATTGGCGAGCCTGTGGCGGGAATCGCGCGTGCGGGCCTCGGTGCTGGGCTACTTCGGCCACATGTGGGAGCTGTATTCGGTGTGGGTGCTGCTGCCACTGATCCTGGCGACACGCTTGAGTGGTGCCGTGGCTGTGTCGGGCTGGTCCTTCGTCGCGCTGGGTGCCGGCGCTTTGGGTTGCGTGCTGGGTGGCCTGGTGGCGGCGCGGGCGGGCAGCGCACGTGTGGCCTCGGCACAGCTGGCCGTGAGCGGCCTGTGCTGCCTGGCCGCGCCCTGGATGCTGGTGGCGCCGCTGCCGCTGTTCCTGGCCTGGTTGGTCTTGTGGGGTGTGACGGTGGCCGGCGACTCGCCACAGTTCAGCGCGCTGACGGCGGCCAATGCACCGCCCGACAGCGTGGGCAGTGTGCTGACGCTGACCAACAGCCTGGGCTTTGCGCTGTCCGCCCTGTCCATCGAACTCTTTGTGCGACTGGCCCAGACCGTGCCGTTGGCGCAACTGCTGCCCTGGCTCGCCGCCGGGCCGGTGCTGGGGCTGTTGGCCATGCGGCCGTTGATGGGCCGTTGATGCGCCGTTGAGGCCCGGCTGACGCCAGTCTCTGCAGGCGACCCCTTCATACGCATGGCGCGCTCATGGGCGCGGCCCACCACAATTCGCGCGTCATGCCCACTGGCGCCACCCACAGCAACCCGGACCCGACGACGGGCGCCGCAGGCGCTCCGCATTGGCATCTGCGCCTGCTGGGTGCGGTGGAGCTGACGGACGGGTCTGCGCCGCCCACGCGCCTGCCCTCACGTGCCGTGGCGCTGCTGCTGGCGCGTCTGGCGCTGCACCCGCAACGCCAGCATGCACGCGAAGAGCTGGCGGACCTGCTGTGGCCCGGGGCGGATGCCGACGTGGGCCGCAATCGGCTAAGACAGGCGCTGTCGGTGCTGCGCAGCCTGCTGGAACCCGCCGGCCAGCCGGCCGGCACCGCCCTGCAAGCGGACCGCCGCGCGGTGTGGCTGAGTGCCGGCGCCGTGCCCTGCGACGCGGTGGCCTTTCTTCAGGCCACGCAGGCGGGCGACCCTGCGCTGGGCCGGCGCCTCTACCAGGGCGACCTGCTGCCTGGCTACTTCGAGGACTGGGTGCTGGACGAGCGTCGCCACCTGGCCGAGCGTTTTGCCACGCTGCCGGAATCTCACGGGCGCACGCTGCCAGCCCATCCGCCCATCGCCACATCACCAACGCCCCGGACGCTGGCGCCAGGCGCGCGCCTGCCGCTGTACCTGACGCGCCTGGTGGGTTTCGAAGCCGACGGTGCGCAGCTGGCAGCGGCGCTGCGCGAGCACCGCCTGGTGGTCCTGCGCGGGCCCGGCGGCGCCGGCAAGACGCGCCTGGCGGTGGAGGTGGCTCGTGCGCTGGCCCAGGGCGCGTCCTGGTGGCCTGAGGCGGATGCCGCACTGCCGGGCTTCGACCTGGTCAGCTTCGTGCCGCTGGCGTCCTGCACCACGCGCGCGCAGATGCTGGATGCGTTGTTGCTGACCCTGCGCCATGAGTCCGACCACCCCGCGGCCGATGAAGCCGACCGTGTAGAGCAGGCCCTGGCCGGCCGCCGCGTGCTGCTGCTGCTGGACAACTTCGAACAGCTGGTGGAAGCCGGCCGCGGCGATGTGTCGCGCTGGCTGTCCCGTCTGCCCGGCCTTCAGCTGCTGGTGACTTCGCGCCGTGCGCTGGGCCTGGACGGTGAATTCGAACACGCGCTGAGCGCCTTGCCCTTGCCGGAAAGCGGTGCCGCGCTGGCCCGCCATGCGCTCAACCCGGCGGTGACGCTGTTTGTGGAGCGTGCCCGCGCCGTGCGCGCGGATTTCCATCTCACAGAACGCAACCACGCGCAGGTGGCCGACGTGGTGACGGCGTTGCACGGACTTCCGCTGGCCATTGAACTGGCCGCGGCGCGTGTGCGCAGCCTGGGCCTGGCCGAACTGCACACCCTGCTGACCCAGCCCGGCGACGGCCAACACGGGCTGGACCTGCTGGCCCGCAGCGGCCCGCGCGGCGCGGACGACGCACGCCATGCCTCCATGCTGCGGGTGCTGCAGTGGAGCTGGCAGCAGCTGTCAGCCGCCGAACAGGACCTGCTGTCGGCGCTGTCGGCTTGCGATGGTGGGGCATCGCTCGTGTTGCTGTCGCTGCTGTCCGGCATGGCGGGCCCAGGCTTGGTGGACACGGCGGTGACCGTGGACAAGCTGGTGGCCGCGTCGGTGGCCTACCGCCGCGAAGGCCCGGACGGTGCCAGCCGCTTCCATGCCTTTGAGCCGATGCGGGAGTTTGTCTTCCACGAAGCCGGCGCCGAAGGCGTGATGCAACTGCGTGTGCGGCACGCCGCTGCCATGTCCGCCTGGGCCGCCGCGCTGGGGCGCGAACCCGCATTGCCGGTGGTGCAGGCCGAATGGCCCAACGTGCTGCGCGCCTTCGGCACGGCTGCCGACCCGGCCGTGCCCGGGGCGTCGCCGGAGCAGGCCATCGACACCGTGCTGGCCGCCCGCCATGCGCTGGTCGACCTGCCGCTGCAGCCCGGCGCGCTGGCGCTGCTGCGCCGCTGTGCCCAGGCCGCCCCGCAGCACCGCGCAGCCGCCTTGCACGCGCTGCTGGCCTTGCACAGTTTCCATGGTGGCCTTCGCGAAGAAGCCGGTGCGCATGTGCAGGCAGCGATGGCGGCGCTGGACCGGACCGCCGCCGAAGCTGCCGAAGTGCTGCGCAGCACGGCCCAGGTGCGCATGCGCCTGGGCGCCGAACTGGGCGGCGTGCAGGCGCAGCTGGAAGAGGCGTTGGCGCTGGCGCGTGCGCAGGGCGACACCGATGTCGAGGCCCATGCCCTCACCCACCTGGCCGTGGTGGCTTACCGCCTGAACCGCGACCCGGCCGCCAACCTGGCGCGCTACACACGTGCGCTGGCGCTGTGGCGGGCTCACGGGCCGCGGGCGCGCGCCGCGTCGGCCACCACCACGCTGGCCATCGCCCTGGGCGTGCAGCACCGCGTGAAGGAACAGCTGGTGCTGCTGCACGAAGCCCGCGCCGAGGCCGAAGCCCTGGGCCAGTTGCGCCTGCAGGCGTTCACCATGAGCGTCACCGGCTATGCACTCACCGACCAGAAACGCCACGCCGAAGCCGCGGCGTTGTTCCGCGACTGCTTGCAGCTGGACTGGGACCAGGGCTACTGGCGCGAATGGTTCTACGTGCTGTGGAACCTGCCGCGCGCGCTGGCGCATCTGCGCAAGCCGCTGGCCGCCGCGCAACTGATGGGCTTTGCCGAAGCCTTCTACCCGCAGCGTTTTGGTGTGCTGGGCCGCGAGGACCTGCCCGAAGCACGCCGCACCCGGCGCCTGGTGGCCGCGCAGCTGGGCGCGGCTGCCACCGCCGCCGCGTGGCGCGAAGGTGCGGCGCTGACCATGGCGCAGGCCATGCAGCTGGCGCTGGCGGTGACGGCGCCGCGCTGATCCCCGCGAACACGTGATGTAAGTGATCGTAGAACCCCCTGGAACGCGGGGTGTCCGGGGGCCGCTTTCCGAGCCCGCGCGAACGTCTGGCTAGCGATTGCCTAACGGTGGCTGGCCACAGTGGCGCAAACCGCTCTCACCGGAGATAAGAGCCATGCGCACCCGCACCCCAGTCAATCACTTTGCGACCCACTGCCCCAGCATGACCCAGGTGTCGAGGGCCGCGTTGATGGCCTTGGGCCTGTTCGCCGCCGGCACCGCGAGCGCCGCCAATTGCACCTGGAACAGCACCAATGGCAACTGGAACGAGCTGGCCAAGTGGCTCAGCTGCGTGACAGGCAACGGCAATCCGGCGGGTGCACCCGGCAGTGCGGACAACGCCACGATCGGCGCGGCAGGCGTGGTCACGGTGAACACGGCGCAGAGCATCGGCGCCCTCTCCAACGCCGGCAGCCTGATCCTGGACACGGGCAGCTTGCGCGTAACGGGCGGCATCACCGGCAGCGGGACCACCACGGTCCAGGGCGGCGGGCTGCTGAACCTGGAAAACACGCAAACGGTGGGTGGCAACACCACCATCGTCTTTGGCACGGGCGCCAACAACCGCATCGGCATCGACGGCGGCAACAAAGTGGTGACCTTCGCGGCCGGTACCACCATCCGGGGCCAAAGCGGCAGCATCGGCCTGGGTCAACTGGTCAATGGCAGCGGCAACAGCGTCGTCAACCAGGGCTTGATCAGTTCGGATTCGGGCGGCACGATTTCCATCCTCCAGTCCGTCCTGACAAACCAGTCCATCGCTGAGGCCACCGGTGTCGGCAGCGTGCTGTCGCTGCAAAGCGGCGTCAACAACACGGGCGGCACCCTGCGCGCCACGGCCGGCGGCGTGGTGCGGCAGGAAGGTGTGGCCGTCACCGGCGGCACCATCAGCACCAGTGGCGGGGGCAGCTACCAGATCAGCGGAAGCGGCAGCAACTTCCTCAGTGGCGTCACCTTGTCCGGTGGCAGCGCCATCGACATGGCCAGTGCACAGTCGACGGCGCGCGTCGTCAACGGCATGACGCTCAACGGCACCATCAACGTCAACAGCAGCAGCCTGCTGAACTTTGAAGGCGACCAGACGCTATCCGGCAACGGCAGCATCGTCTTTGGCAGCACCGCCAGCAACAACCGCATCGGTGTCGACGGCGGCAACAAGACGCTGACAGTGGCCAGCGGCGTCACCATCCGCGGCCAGAACGGCGTCATTGGCCTGGGCCAGCTCGTCAACGGCAGTGGCAATGCGCTGGTGAACAACGGCACCATCTCCGCCGACGTGGCCGGCGGCGTCATCACGCTGGCGGGCCTGACCAGCGGCATCACCAACAACGGCACCATCAGTGCGCTCAACGGCGGCACGATCGCTTTGCAGAGCAACCTCACCGGCGGCGTTGGCAGCCAACTGGTGGCGGGTGCGGGCAGCGTGATCTCGCAGCAGGGCGTCACCATCACCGGCATCGTCAACACCAGCGGCAGCGGCAGCCTGCAGGCCACCGGCAGCGGCAACAACTTCCTCTCGGGCGTCACGCTCACCGGCCGTCTGGACATGGCCAGCGCCACGGCCACCGAGCGGGTCGTGAACAACCTGGTTCTCAACGGCACGGTCAATCTCAACAACAGCAGCCTGCTGAACTTCGAAGGCGACCAGACGCTCAGCGGCAACGGCAGCATCGTCTTCGGCAGCACCGCCAGCAACAACCGCATCGGTGTCGACGGTGGCAACAAGACGCTGACGGTGGCCAACGGCATCACCATCCGCGGCGAAAACGGCGTCATTGGCCTGGGCCAGCTCGTCAACGGCAGCGGCAATGCCTTGGTGAACAACGGCACCATCTCGGCCGACGTGGCCGGCGGCGTCATCACGCTGGCGGGCCTGACCAGTGGCATCACCAACAACGGGACCATCCGCGCACTCAATGGCGGCACACTGCAGCTGCAAAGCAACCTCACCGGCACGGCCACAGGCCAACTGGTGGCGGGGGCTGGCAGCACCATCCTGCAGCAGGGCGTGACGATCACCGGCATCATCAACACCTCGGGCAGCGGCAACCTGCAGGCCAGTGGCAGCGGTACCAACTACCTGTCTGGCGTCACGCTCAACGGCAACCTGGACCTGGCCAGCGCCACGGCCACCGAGCGGGTGGTGAACAGCCTGGTGCTCAACGGCACGGTCACTCTCAACAGCAGCAGCCTGCTGAACTTTGAAGGCGACCAGACGCTCAGCGGCAACGGCAGCATCGTCTTCGGCAGCACGGCCAGCAACAACCGCATCGGTGTCGACGGTGGCAACAAGACGCTGACAGTGGCCAGCGGCATCACCATCCGCGGCCAAAACGGCGTCATCGGCCTGGGTCAGCTGATCAACGGCAGCGGCAACACCATCGTGAACCAGGGCCTGATCAGCTCGGACAGCGGCGGCACGATCGACCTGAGCCAGTCCACCTTCGTCAACCAGAGCGTTGCCGAGGCCACCGGTGCCGGCAGTGTCCTGCGGCTGAACAGCACCGTAGTCAATGGTGGCGGCACGCTGCGCAGCACCAACGGCGGGGTGGTGCTGCAGAACGGCGCCACGGTCAATGGCGGCACCATCACCAACAGCGGCGGCGGCACCTTCCGCGTCGCCGGCAGCAGCTACTTGGACAACGTGACGCTGTCCAGCGGCAGCAACATCGACATGACCACGTTGCAGGCCACCGGGCGCGTGATCAACGGCATCACCCTCAACGGCACGCTCAACCTGGGCAACAGCAGCCTGCTGAACATGGAAGGCGACCAGACGCTGACGGGCAATGGCAGCATCGTCTTCGGCGCCGGCGGCAACAACCGCGTGGGCGTGGACGGCGGCAACAAGACGCTGAGCATCGCTTCAGGCATGACGATCCGGGGGGCTGACGGTTCCATCGGACTGGGCCAGCTGATCAACGGCAGTGGCAATGGTGTGGTGAACAACGGCACCATCAATTCCGACGGTGCCGGAGCCATCACGATCCAGGGCCTGGGCAGCGGCTTCGCCAACCATGGGCTGCTGCGGGCGCAGAACGGCACGCTCAATGTCTTCACCGCGCTCAGCGGCACGGGCACGCTGCAGGTGGATGCCACTGGCGCAGTGAATCTGGCGGCGGGGGCCAAGGCGCAGAGCGTGCTGGCGATGGGCGCGGCCGGTGCGGCACTGAACCTGAACACCGGCAACCTGACGATCAGCAGCGACCACACCAACCAGGGTGCTGGCACCGGCAACAGCTTCAACCGCCGCGCCGGCGTCAGCGGTGCGGGCCAGATCCTGGCCGGCGGCAACGCCGCGCAGGCCATCACCGGCAGCAGCGTCAGCAGCGGCAACACCAGCAACGCCACGCTGACCATCAGCAACGTGCGGGTCGGCACCACGTCCTTCGACTACCAGGTGGCCAACACCGGCACCACGGGGCCGACGCTGCGTGGCGCCATCCAGACCAGCGTCAATGGCGGCAACATCAGCGACAACCGGCTGTCCGGCAGCGGTGTCACGGCGGCCAACTACAACGCGGGCTCGCCTGGTGGCAACAGTGGCAATCAGACCATCACCTTCACGGCGACCAGTGCCGGTGCCTTGGCGCCGTTGAGCGGCCAGGCGGTGAACCTGCGCAGCAACTTCGAAAACATCGCCGACCAGAGGCTCAACATCGTGCTGGCTGGTGGTGCTGCGGCCTACAACGCGGCCGTGGGCAGTGCCACACCGACGCCGGTGATTTTGGCCAATCAGCGTGTGGGTGGCACGCTGAGCCAAGCGCTGACGGTCAGCAATACGGCGGCCGCGGGCAGCTTCAGTGAAGACCTGCGCACCAGCTTCACCGGCAACACCGGCAGTGCCACCACCAACGGCGGCAGCATCAACGCGCTGGTCGCCGGCAACAGCAACGGCAGCGCGATGAGCGTGGGTGTCAACACCAGCACCAGCGGCGCCAAGACCGGCAGCGTGACACTGGGCTACCAGACGACCGGCACCGTCAACGGTGTCAGCAACGGCCTGGGCGTGTCGGGCGCCAACGGGCCGCAAGTCATCAACGTCAGCGGCAATGTCTACCAGGCGGCGGCCGGCCAGCTGGTGAGCGCGCCGCTGAACTTCGGCACCGTGCAGGTGGGCCAGGTGGTGACGCAGAACCTGGTGGTGCGCAACACGGCCACCGGCAGCGCGGGCTTCGTGGAAGACCTGCACGCCAGCTTCGGCAGCAGCAGCGGCACGGGCGCAGGCCTGATCAGCGGCAGCGGCGGCCTGACGGGCATCACCGCGGGCAGCAACAGCAACGCGGGCAACGGGACGATGGCGGTCAGCGTCAACACGAGCGCTGCGGGCACGGTCAACGGCAACATCGCGGTCAACTACTTCACCGCGGGTGCGGTGGCAGGTGTCAGCAACGGCCTGGGCTCGGCACAAGTGGGCAGCGAGGCCTACGGCGTGCAGGGCCAGATCAACGCGACGGCCAACGTCATCAACCAGGCCAGCCCGCTGGTCAACACGCCCAGCATCAACCTGGGTGCGGTGCGTGTGGGCGCAGCGGCGCTCAGCGGCACGGTCAGCGTTACCAACGTGGCCACGACGGCACCGCAGGCGGCTTTGAATGCCAGCATTGCACCGACCAGCGGCCCGGCCACGGCCAGCGGCAGCTTCAACCTGCTGAACCCGGGCGCCACCAACAATGGCAGTTTGCTCGTGGGCCTGAACACGGGCACGGCAGGCAACTTCACCGGCGCCAACGCGGGCACGGCGACCATCAGCTTCGTGTCCGACGCGTCCAACGTGGGCGGGTGCGGGTCCAACTGCCAGCTGAACCTGGCGTCGCAGGTGGTCAACGTGGAAGGCAAGGTCTACACCCAGGCCGTGGGCACGGCCAGCGGCACCAGCATCAACTTCGGCGTGGTGCGGGTGGGTGACACGGTGAGCGCACAGAACATCACCGTCAACAACACGGCCGCGTTGACTGCGCTGAATGACACGCTGCAGGCGAACTTGAGCGGTGTTGGCGGCGCCTTCACGGGCAACGGCAGCACCGGGCCGATCAGCGCGCAGGCGGCGGGCCTGTTCGCGGTGGGCCTGGACACCAGCACGGCCGGCATCTTCAGCAGCGGCGGCACGGTGGGCTTCAGCAGCCACAACGCCGACATGGCCGATGTGTCTGCGGGCGCCAACGCCGCGGTGTCGCTGGCCGCGCAGGTCAACAACCTGGCCAATGGTGACTTTGACTTGGCTGGAGGCACTGGCACGCTGAGCCAGACCGGCACGACCTATGTGCTGGACCTGGGCACCGTGGTGCTGGGTGACAGTGTGGGCGCACAGCTGCAACTGGACAACGACGTGGCAGGCCCGGCAGACGCGCTGTCCGGCAACTTCGACCTGAGCGCGGCCGATGACTTCAGCTACGGCGGCTGGAACCCGCTGGCCTTCCTGGCTGCGGGCCAGGCCGGTGGTGCCATGAGCATCAACTGGCTGGCCGGCGCCTTGGGCCAGTTCAGCGACAGCATCATCTTCTACGGCCTGGGCACCAACGCGTCCGACACGGCGGGCCTGGCGCAGCAGCGGCAACTGATCATCCGCGCCAACGTCATCAACCGGGGTGGTGGCAACGACATCCCGGAACCCGGCACGCTGGCGCTGCTGTTGGGAGCAGCCGCCGCAGGCTGGGCGGCGCGCGCTGGCCGCAGGGTGGCGCAGTGATGAACCGCCTGCAATTCACCGCGACCACGGCGCTGGGTGCGCTGTGCCTGCTGCTGGCCACCACCAACG
Organism: Betaproteobacteria bacterium; assembly: GCA_031411215.1. Classification (GTDB taxonomy): domain Bacteria; phylum Pseudomonadota; class Gammaproteobacteria; order Burkholderiales; family Burkholderiaceae_C; genus Rubrivivax. Next base: position 808 of record JANOAM010000504.1, on the reverse strand, counting down.
TGACGCTGTCGTCGCTGAACCGCGGGCTGCAGGGCGACATCGCCCAGCGTCAGCAGTATGTGCAGCAGTCGGTGCAGCTGGAAGGCCTGTACCGGGAAATCATCCGCAGCCTGGCGGAGCTGGGCGCACGCAACAACGACCAGGACGTGCGTGCGCTGCTGCAGCGCCACGGCATCAGCTACACCGTGAACCCGCCCGCAGCGCAGCCCGCGGCGCCGGGAGCGCGCAAATGAACAGCGCACGCAATGAACGCAGCGACACGACGGTCGTGGCCATGCCGAAGCCTGCTGTGGCTTCGGACTCTGCGCCGCACCGCCACAGCGCCTTCGTGCCCTTGCTGCTGGGTGGCTTGGCCTTGGTGCTGATGCAGGGTTGGCAAGCCGTGCTGTTGACCGGTGAACGCGGCAGCTTGCAGGCCGCGCACGCCAGCCAGCAGCAGACTGTGGACAACGCCGGCACGCTGCGCACCCAGCTGGACGCGCTGGCGGCCGACACGCAGCGCCTGGCCGATTCCGGCAACCCCAACGCCGCGCTGCTGGTGACCGAGCTGAAGAAGCGCGGCATCACCATCAACCCGGCGGCGAACGCCGCTGCGTCCGCCGCAGGCAAGTAGCCGACTACTGGAAAGCCACCTCGGCAAAACTGCGCAGCTTGCGGCTGTGCAGGCTGCCGGGCCTTTCCTGGCGCAGCAGTTCCACCGCGCGCATGCCGATGCGCAGGTGTTGGTCGACACGTTCGCGGTAGAAGGTGTTGGCCATCCCGGGCAGCTTGATCTCGCCGTGCAGCGGCTTGTCACTGACACACAGCA
>JANOAM010000503.1:0-1888 GCA_031411215.1 Betaproteobacteria bacterium | reverse complement strand
CGCCGTGCGTGAAGAGAAGCCGGCATAACGCGCCGCCGCCGGTGCCAGCCCACCCACCTGCAACGCAAAACCGCGGTAGGTGCGGAACATGAAGGCCCACAGCAGCGCCACCGCGGCCAGCGCGATGAGCACGCCGATGTGGGCGCGCAGCCCGCTCACCAGGCGTGGGATCTTGGTGTCGGCTGCGAAGGTGATGGTCTGCGGGAAGTTGAAGCCCGCCGGATCCTTCCACGGGCCGTAGACCATGTAGCCCAGCACCAGTTCGGCCACATACACCAGCATCAGGCTGACCAGGATCTCGTTGGCGTTGAAGCGGTCGCGCAGCAAGGCCACGATGCCCGCCCACAACATGCCACCCAGCACGCCAGCCAGCAGAATGGGCACCACGATGCCCCGGCCCAGCCACGCGGTGTCCGGCCCGGCCTGCAGCGCCACCCAGCCGGCGGCCATCGCGCCGACGACAAACTGGCCCTCGGCGCCGATGTTCCACACATTCGATCGGTAGCACACCGCCAGCCCCAGCGCGATGAGGATCAGCGGCGTGGCCTTCATGCTCAGTTCGCTCAAGGCGTAGAGGCTCTTCAGCGGCTCGACGAAGAACATCTGCAACCCGCGCAGCGGGTCCTTGCCCAACAGCAGGAAGAGCAGCACGCCGATGACGACCGTGACCGCCAGGGCCAGCACCGGGCTGGCCATGGACATCAGCTTGGACGGTTGTGGTCTGGCTTCGAGTTTGAACATGCTCAGGCCTCCACCGCTTGCGAGGTCCACAAACCGGACATCCACTCACCGATCTTCTCGATGGTGGCTTCGGCTGTCGGCACGCTGGGCGACAAACGGCCCTTGGCGATGACGATCAAGCGGTCGCTGATCTCGAACAGCTCGTCCAGTTCTTCGCTCACCACCAGCACCGCGCAGCCCGCATCACGCAGCGCCAGCAGTTCACCGCGGATCTGAGCCGCCGCGCCCACGTCCACGCCCCAGGTGGGCTGGCTGACGATCAGCAGTTTCGGGTTGGCCGCAATCTCGCGGCCGACGATGAACTTCTGCAGGTTGCCGCCGCTCAGGCTCTTGGCCGCCGATTCCGGGCCGCCAGCTTTCACGTTGAAGCGGCTGATCAGGTCCTTCGCCAACTGCTCGACGCGGCTGGTGGAGATCCAGCCGCTGCTCGACACTGTTTCCGTGCGCGTGAGCAGCGTGTTCTGCGCCAGGCTCAGCGTCGGCACGGCGCCGCGGCCCAGGCGCTCTTCGGGCACGAAATGCAGGCCGAGTTTTCGCCGTTTGCCGGGGCTCGCCTGTGCGATGTCCGTGCCCAGCAGCGTGAGGCTGCCCGCCGCTGCGCGCGGGTCCTCGCCGGACAGCGCCGCCATCAATTCCTGCTGGCCGTTGCCGGACACACCGGCCACACCAACGATCTCACCCGCCTTCACGTCAAAGGCCATGTCCGTCAGGTCCATGCCGAAGGGGTCCTGCTTGGCCAGGCTCAGCGCTTTCACGCTCAACACGGCCGCGCCGGCTCTTGAAGCCCTGTGCTGCAGCTGCGGCGGTTCCGCACCGATCATCAGCCGTGACAGGCTGGCGTTGGTCTCTTTGGTCGGGTCGACTTCACCGGTGACCTTGCCACCGCGCAGGACCGTGCAGTGGTGGCACAGCGCCCGTATCTCGTCCAGCTTGTGGCTGATGTAGAGGATGCTGCAGCCGCCATCGCTGAGTTGACGCAGCGTCACGAAGAGCTTGTCCACGGCCTGCGGTGTCAGCACGCTGGTGGGTTCATCCAGGATCAGCAGCTGCGGGTTGGTGAGCAGCGCACGCACGATCTCCACGCGCTGCCGTTCACCCACGCTCAGCGAATGCACGGGGCGCTGCGGCTCCACGTCCAGGCCGTAGG
>JANOAM010000502.1:0-1659 GCA_031411215.1 Betaproteobacteria bacterium | reverse complement strand
ACGGCAATGCGGCGCGGCTGCGCGTGGGCCTGCTTCGGGATGCGCAGCGTCAGCACGCCGTCCTTCAGGTTGGCCTCGATGCGCGCTGTGTCCAGCTCACGGCTGAGTGTGAAGCTGCGCCGGTAGCGCGGCACGCGCACCTCCGCATACACGGCCTCCAGCCCCTCGGGCGTCAGCGCCTGCACGCCGCCTTCGATCCGCAGGGCATCGCCCTCAATCTTCAGCTCCAGCTGGTCCTTCGGCACGCCGGGCATGTCGGCCAGCAGCGTGATGCCACCGGCATCCTCGAAGACGTCGACGGCAGGCAGCACTGCGCGCTGCTGTTCGTGCTCCGTGCCGGTCCGGGTCACTTGCTTGTTGTCGCTCATGGTGGGTTCTCCTTGTGGATGGGCGCGTCACTGCACGGTGATGCGCTTCGGTTGAGCCGGTTCGCGGCGGGCGACGCTCACCCGGAGCACACCGTCGCGGTAGCTGGCATTGACTTGTCCCGGATCGACGTCGTCCGGCAGCGAGATGGCCCGGGTGAAGCTGCCCGTGCCGCGCTCGCGGGTGTAGACGTGGACCTTGGCATCGCCGTTCGGGATACCGGACGCACGCTCCCCGGCGATGCGAAGCACGCCGCGGTCGAGCGTCACGTCGACCTTCGAGGCGTCCAGCCCGGGTGCGAAGGCGTAGATCTCCACGCTGGTGGGCGTGCGACCGACGTTGATGGCCGGGTCGGTGCCCGGCGCGACGGAGCGGATGCTGCTCGGGAGGCCCGAGACGCCAAAGACGTCATCGAGTTCCCGACGCAGGCGCTCGAACTGGCCGAACAGGCTGTTCGGATGATTCAGGATCGATTCGTACATAGTGTGTGTCCTCCGATTCAATGATTGACACCGGCAGGAGACCAGGACCAGCCGGCTCGGAAAGCGAAATAGGGACGGCAAAAACGGTTTCAAGAGGGGGAGTGGGAGTCATTTACCGGGAGCTGTTGGCGCGGTCTGTGCGATCTGTTGGCGCGACGTACCCTGGGGCGGGCTTTGCCCACAATCCGTGTCCAGTCCCCCGTGTCCTCGTCCGCGTGACGGGTAGCACATCGGCTCGATCCTCAAGTTCACTTGTGTCTCGCCACCAGCGGGGTTGGGTGGCCGCAAAGCTGTCGTCGCTGGCCCACACCCAGCAAGCCGAGAAGGCAAGCCGCGCTTGTAACGCTGGTATGACGACGCACTTGGTCGGAACCGCGGCGCGCTCCAGCCCTTCTGGCGGTCTGGTGTTCTGCCACGCGATGGCCAGGCCATTCGCAACAACTTGCGCCGGCCAGTCGAAGAACTGTTGCGCGAGTCGCAAACCATTCGGCGCCCTGCGCCGGGCGCTAACGGCTGTGGGCCGGATGGGGTTTTCGGCAGCCCCGAATCAGCAAACTGCCGATGGCCAAGCAGCGGGCGCCGGGCTACAACCCTGACAGAGCCGGGAGCCCACGCAGACCCATGGATGTCCTTGAACGCGCGACGGTGCTGCACTACCACCGCCACCGCCTGGCCGAACACGGCGCAGGCACGGCACAGGCCCTGGGCTGGCGCGGCGCCGACAGCCAGCAGCGGCGCTTTGAGGTCATCGCGGCTGTGACGGACTTCAACGGCTCGTCGGTGCTGGACTTGGGCTGCGGCACCGGTGACC
>JANOAM010000501.1:0-2939 GCA_031411215.1 Betaproteobacteria bacterium | reverse complement strand
CTACCGCTGCCGCGACCGCGGCGTGCTGGCGCAGTTCCGCCACCAGCATTTCCTGCTGTTCCTCATCGCCCACTTCCAGAAGGCCACGCTGCTGATGGTGTCGGACCAATTGGCCGAGGCGCTGATGGCGCTGAACGTCACGTCGCCGAACAGCGTCAAGCGCTTCAAGCGGCAGATCCGCATGAGCTACGTCGCCTTCTTGAGCTTCACGCACCGCTACTGGTTCCACGAGGTCAGCGAACAGGCGCAGGTGAAGGCGCTGTTCGACATGACCACGCAGCACCTGCAGATCGAACCGCTGTACCGCGGCGTGAAGGAACGCATCCACGACATGAGCGGCTACCTGGACGCCGACAGCCTGCGCCGCCAGGCCAACACCGTGGTGCGGCTGACGGTGGTGACCATCTTCGGCCTCATCGGCACCGTGACCACGGGCTTCCTGGGCATGAACCTGCTGGCCGAGGCCGACGCGCCCTTGTCGCGCAAGCTGTGGCTCTTTGCCGCCACCTTCGTGCCCGTCACAGCGCTGACGGTCTACACCATGGTCAAGTCCAAACCGCTGTCCGACTTCCTGGACGCGGTGTCTGACGAACGTCTGTCGGCCTGGGACAAGGTGAAAGCCTTTGTGGCCGTGTGGCGGCCGGACACGCGCTAGCCCCAACCGGCACACACGATGGAAGAACCGACGCTGTTGGTCGACACACAGGGTGGCGTGATGACGCTGTCCCTGAACCGGCCCGACCGCCTGAACGCCATCGACAACGACATGGCGCGCCTGCTGCTGGCGGCCCTGGACCAGGCGGCCCGCGACAACACGGTGCACGTGCTGCGCATCCGCGGCCAGGGCCGCGCCTTCTGCGCCGGGCGCGACATCAGCGCACCGCCCAGCGAAGACGACCTGGTGCTGGTGCAAGGCGTGGCCCAGGCCCTGGTAGCGCTGCCCAAACCCGTGGTCGCCGCCGTGCACGGCTGGGTGGTGGGTGCGGGGCTGGAATGGATGCTCAACTGCGACATCGTCGTGGCCGCCGACAACGCACGCTTCAAGCTGCCGGAGGCGTCGCTGGGCGTGTTCGTCACCGGTGGCCTGAGCGCCACGCTGGCGGCCAGCGTGGGCCTGTCACGCGCCAAGGCGTTGATGCTGCTGGGCGAAACCTTCAACGCCCAGCAGGCGCAGGGCTGGGGCATGCTGTGGCAGGTGGTGGCCAGCGACCAGCTGGACGATGCCTCAGCGCAAATGGCCGCGCGCCTGGCGGCCTTGTCGCCGGACGTGACCAGCCGCTTCAAGCGTGTGCTGAACACGGTGGGTCTGCCCCTGTTTGAACGCGCCGTGGCGCTGGAAAACGAAGCCCAGTGCGCGTTCTCTGCGCAAGCCGGACGATGAACAGGCCTTAGCGGGCGCGCGGTTGCATCCACCGCTCCACTGCCCAGAACGCCGCCTGCACCAGCAAGGCCAGCAGCGCAGCCGGCACCGCGCCAGCCAGCATGCGCTGCGTGTCGTTGACGGCCAGGCCGGCGACGATGCGTTCGCCCAAGCCCCCCGCACCCACAAACGCCGCCACGGTGGCCGTGCCGACGTTGATGACCGCCGCCGTCTTGACGCCGGCCAGCAGCGTGGGCATGGCCAGCGGCAGTTCGATGGTGCGCATCAGTTGCACGTCCCTCAGGCCCAGCGCACGGCCCGCCAGCGGCAGGCCGGTGGGCACCGATGCCAGGCCCGCATGCGTGTTGCGCACGATGGGCAGCAGCGCATAGAGGAACAGCGCCAGCAACGCCGGCCAAAAGCCGATGCGGCCCATCAGCGCGATCAGGAAAGCCAGCAAGGCCAGCGACGGCACCGTCTGCAGCAGGCCCACGCCGGCCATCAGCGCGGCCGCCAGACGCGGCTGCCGGTGCGCCCAGATGCCCAACGGCACCCCCACCACCGCCGCCAGCAGCACGGACGCGAAGACCAGCACCAGGTGCTGGCCCAGCAGGCGGCCCAGGTCCGGTGCGAAGAGCAGCGTCCAGAAGCCACTGCCGGCGGATGCGCTGGTCGCTGAACTGGCCGCAGCTCCAGCCGTGGCGCCCTGGGCCAGGAAGCTGCGTGCCACGTCGGCAAACGTTCGGCCGTCTACTTCCACCTGCGCGTTGAGCGCGATCATCGTGGTTTCGTTGATGCGGCCGGCCAGCACGGCCAGTGGTTTGTCGTCCAGCGACGCCCGCATCAGCAGCACCGCGTCATAGCGCGGGAAGAAGGCCAGGTCGTCACGCAACACCCGCAGCTGCTGGCGGCCGATCTGCGCGTCGGTGGAATAGACATCGATCAGGTCCACCTGGCCGCGCTTCAATGCGTCGTAGGCCAGGCCATGGTCCAGGCCTGACGGCGGTGTGTAGGGCAGGCCGTAGGCGCGTTTGAGCGCGGGCCAGCCGTCACCGCGCACCAGGAATTCATGCGACAGGCCGAACTTCAACTGCCCGGCCACGTCGGCTGGCAGCTTGGCCAGTGCCGAGATGGAATCGACACCCAGGCGCGCCGCATCGGCTTCGCGCATGGCCAGCGCATAGGTGTTGTTGAAGCCCAGCGGCACGGCCGCCTTCAAGCCACGTGGCGCCAGCCATTCGTTCAGCTGCGCCAGCGTGGGCGGCGCGGCGGTGGTGGACGGTTCCCGCTTGAGCAGCTCGCGCACGATGGTGCCGGTGTATTCGGGGTACACGTCCACCGCACCGCTGGACAGCGCCTGTTCCAGGATGCCGGTGTTGCGCAGCCCTTGGAGGTGTTCGGCCGCGACACCTGCCGCCTGCAGCGACTGGGTGGCCAGTTCGCCCAGGATGTAGCTTTCGGTGAAGCGCTTGGAGCCGACCACCACCCGGTCAGCGGCAAGGGCCGGCAAGGCCAGACAAAGACCCAACAACACGGTGAAGGCATGGCGCATCGGCGCATTGTGGCGCGATGATCGGCA
>JANOAM010000500.1:0-16662 GCA_031411215.1 Betaproteobacteria bacterium | reverse complement strand
CCGCCGTGGTACATGTAGTAGCCGTACAGGTTGGCGCCCGAACCCAGTTGCACCAGCGCGGTGGCGTAGGTGTCGTCGGCCGTCACCACGGGGCGGCGGTGGTAGCTCTGGTGCATGCCGCCGCCGGCCTCGGCCAGGCAGAAGGGATAGCGGTCGGGGTCGATCAGGCCCTGGGCCGGCGTGCCGTCCACATTGCCCATCTCGCCAATCACACGCCGGGTATTGAACAGGAACACGCCTGAAGGCGGCAGGGGGCCGCGTGCGCTTTGCCAGAAGCCGTCGGCATAGGCGCCCGACACGGGCAGGACCTCGCGCGCCGGTATGTCCAGCGTGGGCCAGCCGGTCACGGTGTACAGCGGCACGCACAGGCCGGCGGCCTCGGCCAAACGCTTGAGCTCGGTGATGTGCTCGGCACCGCGGCCCGGGCCGGTGGCGCCATATTCGTTTTCCAGCTGCAGGCCGATGACGGGGCCGCCGTCGCTCCACAGCAAACCCTTCACCTGTGCGGCCACCTGCTCATACAAGGCCCGCACATGCTCAAGGTATTGCGGGTCGTTGCAACGCAAGGGCCCGCCGGTCATCAGCCACGCAGGAAAGCCGCCGTGCCGAACCTCCGCATGCACCCAGGGCCCGGGCCGCAGGTAGACCAGGAGCCCGGCTTCGTGGGCCAGCTGCACGAACCTGCGCAAGTGGCGTTGGCCGTCCCAGCGCCAACGGCCCTGATGCGGTTCGTGGTGGTTCCAGATCACATAACTGGCCAGCACCTGCACACCGCCGGCACGCAGCTTGGCCAGTTCCAGCGCCCACTCGTCTTCCGGGGCTCGGCTGTAGTGGAACTCGCCCATGATGGGCAGCCAGGCGCGGCCGTCGAGTTCCAGTCCGCGGCTGTGCACAGCCAGCGGCCGGCCGGCGCGCGCGTGGCGCCCCAGGTTCAGAAAGCCGCGTTCGGGCACCGGCGGCAGGGCCGGCACGCGCAAGGTCACAAGGTCAGCAGCGCTCAAGAGATTAAACGATTAAGTATTTTGGATTTCAACCGCGCAGCGGGCACCTAGCAATCCGGGAAACTCCCAGACGCATTGCAGCGCAAGAGGCCAGTTGACAAGAGAAACGCCCTGCTGCTCCAATCTTGATTAATCGATTAATTGATCTTTCTGAACTCCGATGCTCGACAAGCTGCCCGGCCCTGCCCTGCTTTTGCCTCTGCCGCCGCTGGCCCTGGGAGTCTGCTACTACCCGGAGCAATGGCCCGAGGCCCGTTGGCCCGATGACGCACGCGCGATGCGCCTGCTGGGCATCCAGGTCGTCCGCGTGGCCGAGTTCGCCTGGTCGCGTATTGAACCCTCGCCGGGCCAGTTCGACTGGGACTGGTTGGACCGCGCGCTGGATACCCTGGCTGGCGAAGGCCTGCGCATCGTGCTGGGCACGCCCACGGCGGCGCCGCCGGCCTGGCTGGCGCTGGACAGCCCTGATGTCCTGCCGGTGGGCGCGGGCGGCCGCAGCAAGGGCTTTGGCTCGCGTCGGCACTACTGCTTCAGCAGCCCGGCCCTGCACGCAGCCACGCGCCGCGTGGTCGAAGCCATGGCACGCCGCTACGGCCAGCACCCGGCCGTGGTGGCCTGGCAGACCGACAACGAATACGGTTGCCACGACACCACGCTGAGCTACAGCCCTTCGGCACTGGCGGCGTTCCGCGCCTGGCTGGCCGGCCGCTACGGCACGGTGCAGGCACTCAACAGCGCCTGGGGCACGGCCTTCTGGGGCCTGCAGCTGCGCAGTTTTGACGACGTGGGTTTCCCCGTCGGCCTGCCCGCGCCGGCCCTGCCCGCGCACGACCTGGACTGGCGGCGCTTCGCGTCCGACGCGGTCGTGCGCTTCAACGCGCTGCAGGTGGAGATCCTGCGCCAGCACTCGCCGGGGCGCTTGGTGCTGCACAACTTCATGGGCCTGTTCGGCGACTTCGACCACCACGCCGTCGCCCGCGACCTGGACGTGGCCGCCTGGGACAACTACCCGCTGGGCCACACCGAAGTGGCGCCTTTCCTCAGCGACGAAGAACGCCTGCGCTGGGCCCGCACCGGCCACCCCGACATGGCAGCCTTTCACCACGACCTGTACCGCGGCGTGGGCCGGGGCCGCATGTGGGTGATGGAGCAACAGGCCGGCCCGGTCAACTGGGCGCCCTGGAACGCCCTGCCGCAGCCGGGCATGGTGCGCGCCTGGACCTGGGAGGCGTTTGCACATGGCGCCGAACTGGTGTCCTACTTCCGCTGGCGCCAACTGCCGTTTGCCCAGGAGCAGCTGCACTCAGGCCTGCACCTGCCCGACGGCCGCCCGGACACCGGAGCCGACGAAGCCGCGCAAGTGGCCCATGATCGCGAGCTGCTGTCCGGCAGCCAGCTGACGACGGCGCCGGCCCGTGTGGCGCTGCTGCTGGACTACCCCTCGTTGTGGATGGCGCAAATACAGCCCCATGGCGCCGACATGGCCCCGTTCGGCCTGCCCTTTGCGTACTACGCCGCGCTGCGCCAGTTGGGTCTGGACATCGACATCGTCGACCCGGACGCTGACCTGTCCGGCCATGCCCTGATCGTCCTGGCCGGCATGGCGCATGTGGTCGCCGAACTGATGCAGCGCCTGGCCGCCAGCAACGCGGTGGTGGTGCTGGGCCCACGCACCGCCTGCAGGACCGAACACCTGGCGCTGGCCACGCCCCTGTCGGCCGATGGCGGGATGTCGCCGTCGCTGTCGCCGCTCCCCATGACCTTGCGCGCGGTGGAGTCGTTGCGGCCGGGCCTGGCCGTGCCCATCACCAGCGGCGGCACAGGCCGGCGCTGGCGCGACCTGCTGGAGCCGCAGCCGGGCACCGAGGTGCTGGACCGTTACGCCGACGGCTGGCCTGCGCGCCTGGCCCGCGGCCGCTGGCAGGCCCATGCCGGGCTGGTCGACGACACCAAGCTGCAGGGCTGGCTGGCCGACGCGGCACGCCAGGCCGGCGTGGCCACGCTGCCGCTGGCGGACCCCGGCCTGCGCCTGCGCAGCCGCGGCGAATGGCAGTTTGCGTTCAACCACGGCCCGGGTGTGGCCACCGTGCCGGCGCCGGCTGGCGCGGTTTTTGTGCTGGGCGGCCGCGACCTGCCGCCGGCCGGTGTGGCCGCCTGGCGGACAAGCCCGAACTGATCGCTCCCGGGTATGCCCTGATTCGCAAGCGCGGCCCAGGCCGAACAGAATAGACACCAAGCTTAATCGTTTAATCTCTTGATCGCAGTTTTGACCACCATGGAGCCGCAGAGCTTCAGAACACGCAGGCAGTGAACGCCCGGCAGGGCAGATCAATCGCTTGACCGATCGTTTGACTGACTGTTTGACCACACTTCATCGCTCACGGAGACAAACCATGCGCCGACAACCCCTGTCCCTCCTGATCCAGTCGATCTGCTGGCTGCCCGCCCTGGCCGCCGCCCAGGGCACGGCCGCGCCGCCCGCAGCGAGCAGCAGCGACGCCGCGGACCAGAGCGTCACCGTGACCGGCATCCGCGCCGCCTTGCGCAGCGCCCTGCAGCGCAAGGAAAACGCCAACAGCCAGGTCGAAGTGATCGCCGCCGAAGACATCGGCAAGCTGCCGGACACCACCATCGCCGAGTCCCTGGCCCGCCTGCCCGGTCTGGCCGCCGGCATGGACCGCGGCAACGCCAGCCAGGTGGTGGCACGCGGCCTGGGCCCGCGCTTCATAGGCGCCACGCTCAACGGCCGCGAGTTCGCCACCACCGAGCCGGACCGCGCGGTGCGCTTCGAAATGTTCCCCAGCGAATCGATCTCCGGCGCCACCATCTACAAGACCCAGCAGGCCGATGTGGCCGAAGGCGGCATCGCCACGACCATCGACCTGCAGACCGTGTCGCCGCTGGCCTATTCATCGCGTCAGGCCTCGCTGAAGGCCGACGGCGTGTACTACCAACTCGGCAGTCAGATCACCGGCGCCAAGAAGCTGGCCCCACGGCTGGGCGGCATCTACGTGGACCAGTTTGCCGACCGCAAGGTGGGCGTGGCGCTGGCTTTCAGCTACTACGACCAGCCGTCGCTGGAAGACCGCATCGACAACTGGGGCTTCAACGAGAACAACAACGACCCCGCGCTGGGCAAGGAACCCTGGGGCTTCCAGCACAAGGTCAAGCGCGGCACCAACAAGCGCATGTCGCTGCTGGGCAAGGTTGAACTCAAACCCGTAGCCGGGTTGCTCATCACCGGTGACGTGTACCGCGGGCGCTCCAACATCGTGGAGCCCGAGCTGTACCACACCGCCGACACCGGCAACTGGCAGGGCTGGCGCACCGGCTCCTATTCCAACGTGAGCAAGGACAACGGCTACGTCACCGGTGCCACGTTGGCCGGCGCCAGCGTCACCACCATCAACAGCCTGTGGAAGCAGGACATGGTCAACACCGCAGGCGGCCTGCACGCCAAGTGGAACGCAGGCACCTGGCTGGTGGAAGGCGACCTGGCGCAGTCCAGCGCGCAGCGCGACACGCTGTGGAGCGCCATCGGCCTGAACATGACCGGCACCGGCTCGCTGACCTGGAATTTCCCACGCGACCAGCCCATGACCTACGGCTTCAGCCTGGACATCGGCAACCCGGCGCTGTACAGCAATTCGGTGTCCGAGACTTGGGGCCCGACCTTTGCTGGCATCCTGAAGGACAAGCTCGATTCGCAGGTGCTCACGGCCAGCCGCAGCGTGAACTGGGGTTCGGTCAACAAGCTGGCCTTCGGCGTGCGCGCCACGCAGCGTGAGAAGCAGTACTCGCAGGTGTCGTGGAACTACGCGGGCTCGGCCACCGTGCCGGCTTCGGCACTGGAACGCATCACGGTGGACGGCCGTCCTGACTTCGTGGCTTTGAAGGGCGACTTCAGCGACGCCATTTCGCGCTACTTTGGCGCGTCGTCGCTGGACGCGACCGGCCGCACCGCCACCGCCAGCGACCTGCGTGACCGCAACTGGCGCGCCGAGGAGAAGAGCACCGCCGTCTTCCTGCAGGGTGACTTCGACGGCAAGCTGGGCAAGCTGCCCTACCGCGGCAACGTCGGCCTGCGTGTGGCCCACACCGACCAGACCGGTTACGGCATGTCCTGGCTGCCCGGCGCCAGCACGCTGACGCCCGTGTCGGACGGGTTGAAGTACACCCGGCTGCTGCCCAGCGCCAACTTCGTCTTCAGCCTGGACGACAAGGAAATGGACCAGGTCCGCCTGGGCCTGTCGCGTGCCCTGTCGCGTGCGCCGCTGGACGTGATGAGCGCGGCGCAGACGATCTGGATCGACAATTCGGGCCCGCGCCCGGTGGCCCGCATCTCCGGCGGCAACCCGCGCCTGAAGCCCATGATGGCCGACCAGGTCGACCTGACCTTCCAGCGCTTCTTCGCCAAGGGCAGCCTGCTGTCGGCGGGCCTGTTCTACAAGCAGGTGTCGGACTACATCGGCATGAACAGCGTCGCCGGCACCTACCAGGGCAACCAGGCCTTCTACACGCAGCAGGTCAACAACGGCAGCGGCCACGTGTCGGGTGTGGAACTGGTCTACCAGCAGGCCTTCACCACGCTGCCCGAGCCCTTCAACGGCCTGGGCGTGTTCAGCAACTACACCTACACGCGCAGCGACATCAAGGAAAACGGCGACGCATCCGGCGCCACCTTCCAGCCCATCGGCACCAACGGCCTGATGAAGCACAACGGCGGCCTGACCGTCTGGTACGAACGCAACGGCTTCGAGGCCCGCGTGGCCGCCAACTTCCACAGCGCCTACAACCGCGCGCCCACCTGGGATTCCACACGCTTCCAGATCAACGGCGCGGAAACCTGGGTGTCGCTGAACCTGTCCAAGCAGGTCACCGAGCAGCTGCAACTGCGCGTGGGCGTGGAGAACCTGACCAACCAGAAGGTCACCTACACCGACCCGCTGAACCCGGTGAACCAGGTCAACTTCCAGTTTGGCCGCCGCATCAACTTCGGCTTGAGCTACAAGCTCTGATGTTTGTTCCGTCCGGCTCCTGGTGGCGCGGCTTGCGCCAGCGGCCGCAGGCCGCCTTGGCGGCACTGTTGCTGGCGGGCGCGGCGCAAGCAGCAGCCGCAGAACCTCCGGCTTGCGCGCCGGGCGCCGCACGCCCGCCACGGCCCTTCATGGTCGGCGCCGATGTCTCCACGCTGGAAGCGGTGGAACGCGGCGGTGGGCGCTTCTTCAGTGCCGACGGCCAAGCCGCCGACGCACTGGCCCTGCTGCACCAGGCCGGCTTCGACTGGGGCCGCCTGCGCCTGTGGCACACGCCGGTGAATGCAGAAGACGTGCTCGACAACGGCCGTGTGCGGTCGCGCCGCGGCGACCCGGTGGGTGGTGGCAGCAACGACCTGGACGTGACCATCCGGCTGGCCAAGCGCCTGCGCGCGCAAGGCATGAAGTGGCTGCTGGACATCCACTACAGCGACTTCTGGGCCGACCCCGGCCACCAGCACAAGCCCCAGGTCTGGCGCGCGCTGCAGGGCCCCGCCCTGGCCGATGCTGTGCAGGCCTACACCATGGACGTGCTGCTGCGCCTGCACGCAGCTGGCGTGTGGCCAGACATGGTGCAACTGGGCAACGAGATCAACGGCGGCTTCCTGTGGCCGGACGGCAAGACCTGGCGCGCCCAGCCCGACGAGACCATCGGCGGCGACGCCGGTTTTGTGGCGCTGATGGCCGCGGCCGAACGCGGTCTGAAGGCGGCCCAGGACCGCACCGGCCAACAGGTCCCGGTCATGGTCCACCTGGCCCACCAGGGCGACGGCCGCAGCCTGGCCACCTTCGAGCGCATGTTTGACCTGCTGCGCGACGCGGGCCTGCGCACCGACGTGATCGGCCTCAGCTGGTATCCGTACTACCACGACGACCTGGCCAGCCTGCGCATCAACCTGCAGCGGCTGGCTGCGCGCTACGGCAAGCCTCTGGTGGTGGCCGAGACGGCCTACGGCTACCAGCTGGACAACCCCGGCGGCGGGCCGGCCATCTTCAACGCCGACTCTGTGAAGAAGTCCGGCTACCCGGCCACGCCGCAAGGCCAGCGCACGATGCTGTCCGAACTGGCACAAGCCGTGGCCGAAGCGCCGTTGGGCGCGGGCATCTTCTACTGGGAACCGGCCTGGCAGGGTGTGCCCGGCGCAGGCTGGCGCACCAACGACATCAACGGCTGGGCCAACCAGACGCTGTTTGACGGCAGGGGCCGCGCACTGCCGGCGCTGACTGCCCTGCGCCAGGTCAGCCAGGTCAGCACGCCCGCCATGTGCCGCTGACGCCGCTGACACTGCTGACGGGCACTGCAAGCCCAGCGGAGGCAGCAGCTAACATGGCCGCCAGCCCATGCCAGAACCCGACACGCCAGGAACCGCCAAGGGCATGACCACACTTGTTGACGTCGCCCGCGACGCCGGTGTGACCGCGGCCACGGTGTCCAACGTGATGCGTGGGCGCGGCAAGGTCAGCGACGCCACACGCACCCGTGTGATGGCCGCCGCGCAGGCCCTGGGCTACCGCCCCAACCTGATGGCCCGCGCGCTGGTGGAAGGCCGGCCGGCCACCATCGCGTTGATGGTCAGCAGCATCGCGAACCCCTTCTACCCCGAATTTGCGCTGGAGGTGGAACGCGCCGCGCGCCGTCAGGGCTACTTCCTGCTGGTGTGCAACACCAACGACGACGCTGAGCAGGAGCACGCCTACCTGGACGCGGTGGGCGGCGCACTGGCCAGCGGCGTGATCGTGATGAACGCGGACTTCGTCGACGCTGACGAACTGATCGCGCTGCGCCAGCGCGGCATGCCCATGGTGCTGGGCATGTGGGAGCGACCACAGGCGCCGCCGCCCATTCCCAGCATCGCGGTGGACATGGAAGTGGCCGGTGTGCTGGCCGCCGAACACCTGCTGAAGCTGGGTCACCGGCGCTTTGGCGCCATCGTAGGCAGCGGGCCCAGCGGCAACCACCGCTGGCGCTTCCAGGGCTTCGAACAGACGCTGACGCGTGCCGGCGTCCCCCTGCCCGCCACACACGTGCGCTTTGGCCGCGACACCATCGACGACGGCCGCAACGCTGCGCACAGCCTGCTGGCCGCCGTGCCGGACCTGACCGCCGTCTTCGCCAGCAACGACCTGCCGGCGCTGGGTGTGTTGCAGGCCGCCGTGGAGCTGGGAATCGACGTGCCCGGCGACCTGTCCGTGGTGGGTGTCACCGACATCCAGCTGGCACACCAGATGCGCCCCGCACTGACCACCATCGCCGTGCCCACCGCCGACGCTGCGCGCCTGGCAGTCCAGCTGCTGCTCGACGAGATCAAGGCCTCACGTGTAGGCCCGGCCCCCATGCTGGTGGCCGAGGCACCGCGCCTGCTGGTGCGGTCGTCTACCGCCAAGCCTCGGCGTTAGCGCCGGCCGGGCGGACTTTGCAGCTGGTGCGCGATGAACTCACCATGGCTCGGCATGGCCGCCGCAGTTTGCGCGATGGCGCTGTGCAGGCGCGCGAAGTGGGTGCGCAGCGCCTGTTCGTCCATGCGGTCCACAAAGGGGTCGTAGGCCTCGGGCCGCAGGCCCAGGCCGAGGAAGATGGACACCCAGGAAGGCTCCAGGAAGCCGTTGGGGTCGCGCACCGAGACACGGCCGGAACGGCGGAAGAGTTCGATTTGTGCTGCCAGCGTGTCGGGAACAGGCATGGCCGCGCAGTAGCGCCAAAACTCGCTGTCACTGCGCTGCGTCAGCTTGTAGTGCAGGATGATGAAGTCGCGCACCGCCTCGAACTGGAACTGCGACATGCGGTTGAATTCGTCGGCCAGCGCGGGCTGGAAATCGCGGTCAGGGAAGAAGTGGATCAGCCGCCCGACGTTGTCCAGGATCAGGTGGATGCTGGTGGATTCCAGCGGCTCCAGGAAGCCGGCCGACAGACCAATCGCCACGACGTTTTTCACCCAGGAACTGCGCCGCCGCCCGGTGGTGAAACGTATCGGCCGCGGCGAGTCCAGGGCCTTGGCGTCCAGCCCTTCCAGCAGCACACGCGCGGCTTCGTCGTCGTTGGTGAAGCCGTCGCAGTAGACATGGCCGTTGCCGGTACGGTGCTGCAGCGGGATGCGCCAGGTCCAGCCCGCCGACTTGGCCGCCGACACGGTGTAGGGCGTCAGCGGTTCGGTGCGCTCGCAGGGCACGGCCAGTGCGGAATTGACCGGCAGCATGGCGCTCCAGTCGTCAAAGCCGGCCTTCATCACGCCTTCGATCAGCAGGGCGCGCAGGCCTGAGCAATCGATGAACAGGTCACCGTCTACACGCCGGCCATCGGCCAGCTTCACAGCCGCGACGAACCCATCTTCCGGACGTGTCTCGACATGGACGATGGTGCCCTCGATGCGCACCACGCCGCGCTGCAGGGCGTAGTCGCGCAGGAAAGCCGCGTACAGGCTGGCGTCGAAGTGATACGCGAAGGAGAAGGCATTGGCCGCTGAGGGGCGGTCGCCCTGCGGTGGCACGAAGCGCTGGGCCCGCGCCATGACGGTGGCCATGGACCACTCTTCGTAGGACGGCATGGCCATGCCTTGCTGCAGGCGCAGCCAGTGCAGGTGGGGCGAACGTCCTTCGATGGGCGGACCGAAGTCACCAAAGCCGTGGAAGAAGCGGTGGCCCAGGTGGCCCCAGTCCTTGAACTCGATGCCCAGCTTGAAGGTGGCCTTGGTACGGCGCAGGAAGTCGGCCCCGTCGATGCCCAACGCACTGTTGTACTGGCGGATGGTGGGTATGGTGGCTTCGCCCACGCCGATGGTGCCGATGTCGGCTGACTCCACCAGCACCACCTCGCAGGGCGGACCCGATCGGCCATGCTGCAGCAGTTGCCCCAGTGGCGCTGCCGTCATCCAGCCGGCGGTGCCGCCGCCGACGATGACGATCTTGCGGATGGCTCTGTCGTTCATGACGTCTCCACGGTCCACCGCAGGTGGGAAGGGACAACGGTGGAAGGTGTCATAGCCGACGGTAGAGCGGGGATTGTTTAGTAAACTATTTGATTCTCGGACCGCAGATTCCTGCGGTCAATGGCAGCCGCATAGCCGGTAACCCTTAGGTCAAAGCGCAAAACCGGGGTCAGCTCGCGGGCATTTCCCGGACAATAACGTTTCGTAAACAGGACGCAGAATCAGGATGTCTGGAAAGCGTGTGACGGTGCGCGAGCTGGCGCAGGCGGCCAGTGTGTCCATCGGCACAGTGTCACGTGCCTTGAAGGGCAAGCCGGGCCTTTCGGCGCAGACGCGAGCCACGGTGCTGCGCGTGGCCCAGGAACGGGGTTACGACGTGGGCAAGCTGCGTTCGGCCAAACCCAGGCGGGTGCTGTTCCTCTACAACCGCCAGATCGATTCACTGGGCACCAACCAGTTCTATTCGGTGGTGCTGCACGGCGCCGAGACCGCCTGCCGCGAGGCCGGCGTGTCACTGAGCCTGATGTCCGTGGCAGCGGGCGACGATGTCGTGGCACAAGTGCGCCGCCATGAAGCCGAAGCGCTGCTGGCGGTGGGGTTCTTCGAAAACGAGACCCTGGCGGCCATGCGCGAAAGCGAACTGCCCCTGGTGCTGGCCGATCACTTCCACGGCGATCTGCGCTGCATCAACGTCGACAACGTGGGTGGCGCGCTGTCGGCTACCAAACACCTGCTGGAAGGCGGGGCGAAGCGGCCTGCGATGATCGTCGGCCCGCTGTCGCACAACTCGGTGGCACTGCGCGCCCGGGGCTTCCGGCGCGCGCTGTTCGAGGCCGGCCGTCTGGCCGACCCCGAACTCGAGATGGCCATGAACATGGCCCTGCACTACGACGAAGCCGGGCGCGACGCCATGCGCCGCCTGCTGGCGCTGCCGGTGCGGCCCGACGCCGTGTTCGCCTTCAACGACTCCACGGCGCTGGGCGCCATCGAGGTCTGCAACGACGCCGGGCTGCGTGTGCCGGAGGACATCCGTATCGTCGGTTACGACGACATCGATGCGGCTTCGCGCAGCCAGCCCACGCTGTCGACCGTGCGTGTGGACAAGGAAGCGCTGGGACGCGATTCGGCGTCTGCCCTCATCGAAGGCAACACCAGTGCCGGTGAACTGCTGCTGCCGGTGGAGCTGATCGTGCGCGACAGCTCCGCCTGGAAATAGCCACCCCACCAACGCCGCCCGACAGCACCTACGCGATGAGACGCGTTGAGACGCGTTGAGGGCCACCAACGAGCCCATGCCAACCCCTGGGCGACGCCCACGTGGTGCCGCCACATCGGGCCGGCCCGGCGCGGCGCGGCCGGCCCCAACCGCCAACGGCCCGGACCTGGCCTCTGGCCACGCCGGGACGGCGGGCACACCGTCACCTCAGTGAGATTCGTTTAGTAAACGAACCGTCGCAGCACTGGAGGCCAATTGCTCACTGGCTCAAGTATTTGCGGGTTTTCTTAGGTGAAAGTCCGAGGTGACGGCATGCAGACAAAGAAACAAACTACGCAACATCAATTTGTTTAGTAGTCCAACTGCGGCCAACCCTGACCCCACACGTGACTGCCAGCCAGAGCCCCCGCCCAGTGAAACCCGAGACGTCCCGCAACCTGGAGCGCCGCTGGCAGCTGGCCGAAGTGCCCGCTGGCGCAGACGCGGCTGCCATCGCCGCGCTGGCCGGAACCGCGTGGATCGCCGCCCAGGTGCCCGGCAGCGCCCACGGTGCACTGCTGGCTGCCGGGCGCATCCCCGACCCCTTCCACGCCGCCCAGGAAGCAGACGTGCAGTGGGTCGGCGACCGCAGCTGGGCCTGGCGCACGCACTTCGACGTGGACACCCTGTCCACGCATGAGGACCTGGTCTTCGAAGGCCTGGACACCTGGTGCACGGCCTGGCTGAACGGCCAGCTGCTGCTGAGCAGCGACAACATGTTCGTGCCGCAGCGTGTGGACGTGCGTGCGCACCTGCGCCCGGTGGGCAACGAACTGCTGCTGCGCTTTGACTCGCCGCTGGCCCGTGCCCGTGAACAGGAAGCCCGGTTCGGCAAACGCCCGCTCTGGAATGGCGACAGTGCACGCCTGCATGCACGCAAGGCGCAGTACCACTTCGGCTGGGACTGGGGCCCCGTGCTGTTGACCAGCGGCCCCTGGCGCCCGGTGCGCCGCCACAGCTGGGACGTGCGCATTGAAGCGCTGGACGTGCGCCAGCAGCTGGACCTGGCCAGCGGCCGCGCGCTGCTGTCCCTGCGCACGCAGCTGGCCGGCGAACAGCGTGGCGCGCACATCACGCACGAGCTGCTGGACCCGACGGGCCGCCCTGCCGCTGCCGTGGAAGCCAGCGACGGCGAAGCGAGCCTGGTGTTGGACCACGCACAGCTGTGGTGGCCGCACGGCCTGGGTGCGCAGCCGCTGTACACGCTGGTCACGCGGGTGCACGCGGGCGGCACGGTACTGGCCGAAGACCGCCGCCGCATCGGCCTGCGCACGCTGCGCCTGGTGCAGGCGCCGGTGGCCGGTGAAACCGGCAGCAGCTTCTGCTTCGAAGTCAACGGCCGCGACTTCTTTGTCGGCGGCGCCAACTGGATCCCCGACGACAGCCTGCTGGAACGCATCAGCCCGGCGCGCTACCGCGAGCGGGTGGCCCAGGCCGTGGCCGCCCACATGACGATGCTGCGGGTCTGGGGCGGCGGCATCTACGAAGACGATGCCTTCTACGACGCCTGCGACGAACTGGGCGTGCTGGTCTGGCAGGACTTCATGTTCGCCTGCGGCATGTACCCCGCGCACGAATCCTTCCAGGCCAGTGTGCGCGACGAGGCGCGTGCCGCCCTGCTGCGCCTGCGCCACCGCGCCAGCCTGGCGATCTGGTGCGGCAACAACGAGGACTACGCCGTCGCCGAGTCCCATGGCGCCTACGGCCCCGGTGTGCCCGCAGACCGCTTTGAAGCACATGCGCTCTACGAACAGCTGCTGCCCGCCCTCTGCGCCGAACTGGACCCGGGCCGCCCCTACTGGCCCGGCAGCCCCTACTCGCCCAACGACAGCGGCACCACGCTGTCTTCCGACCCCACGGTGGGCGACCGCCACAGCTGGGAGGTCTGGCACCAGCAGATGCTGCCCTACCAGCGCTACGGCGAGGTACAGGCGCGCTTCGTCAGCGAATTCGGCATGCAGTCGCACCCTTCGCTGGTGCTGCTGGAAGACACGTTGCCCGCGGCCGAACGCTACCCGCTGAGCCCTGTGCTGGAATGGCACAACAAGGCCGGCACAGGCGCGCCAGACGGCGCCCGCCGCCTGGGCGTGTACCTGGCCCACAACCTGACGGTGGGCCCCACGCTCGCCGACCATGTCTACGCGACACAGTTCGTGCAAGCCGAAGCCATGCGCTGCGCCTACCAGGACTTCCGCCGTCGCTGGCAAAGTCCGGGCGCACGTGCCGTGGGCGGTGCGCTGGTGTGGCAGCTCAACGACTGCTGGCCCGCCACCAGCTGGGCGCTGATCGATTCCGCCGGCACACCCAAGCCTGCCTGGCACGCCGTGCGCCGCGCGCTGGCACCGCTGGCGGTGGCCCTGCGCCTGGACGCGGAAGAATCCCCAAGACAAGCCACGCTGGCCGTCATGAACCAGGGCGCGGCCTGCACGCTGACGCTGGTACTGCGGCTGTTCTCGCTGGACGGGCACTGCCTGCACGAAACGCGCGTGGACCGCGTGGCGGTTGCCAACACCAGCGCGGACCACGTCATCACGATGCCCGAATGCGGCGTACCCGTGGTCGGCGAACTGCGGGCGCTGGCCAGTGGCGAAGAACTGGCCCGGGACTGCGCCTGGCCCGAGCCCTTCCGCAGCTTCCCGCTGCACCCGGCCACGCCGCAGTTCGACCTGGAAGGCGACACGTTGCACATCCGCGTGGACACGCCCGTGAAGGGCCTGTGGCTGCAGGCGCCGGGCACACGCTTCGCCGACAACTTCATCGACCTCGTGCCATGGGCCGAACGTGCCGTCACGCTGCACGGCGCCCGCCCAGGCGTGCTGCGCTGGTCGGCTTTGCAGCACCCGGCGCAAGAGGCGCTGCTGGCGCGCCCCGTGACGGCATGAGCACGACCGGCATGGCCAAGACCTGCCAGAACCTGCAGCAGGCCGGCCCTCTGCCGGCAGGCCCCACGTGTGGGCGGCCGGGGCCGAAGAGCCTGGGCTGCCGCCCGTTCCGAAACGGTGGCCTGTGCCGCCGAGATTGCGTGTTGTCCCTGACCGGGACGAGTCCTCCAACCTACGAGACAAGGTGATCGAGATGAGACATATACGAAGGACAGCCGTATCCGTGGCAGCCGCACAGGTGGCGCTGCTGTGGAGCGGCCTGGCATATGCCCAGCAGCAGCCCGCCGGATCAGACACCGTCATCATCAGCGGCCGCCGTGCGGCGCTGCAGTCGGCGCAGAAGATCAAGCAGGAGGCCGACGAAATCGTCGACTCCATCGTGGCGGACGAGATCGGCAAGTTGCCGGACCGCTCCATCACAGAAGTGCTGCAGCGTGTGGTGGGCATCACCATCGACCGCACGATGGCGCGCAACGACCCCGAGCACTACTCGGTGGAAGGCTCGGGCGTGAACATCCGCGGCCTGTCGTATGTGCGTTCTGAGCTCAACGGCCGCGACACCTTCTCGGCCAACGGTGGCCGGGCGCTGAACTTCGGTGACGTGCCGCCCGAGCTGATGGCCGGTGTGGACGTCTACAAGAACCCGTCGGCCATACAGATCGAAGGTGCCATCGGCGGGCTGGTGAACCTGCGCACCGCCATGCCCTTCGACTACAAGGACTTCAAGGGCGCGCTCACGCTGGGCTCCACCTACGAGAAGCTGCAACGCAAGTGGAGCCCTTCGGTGTCGGGCCTGGTGTCCCAGCGCTGGTCCACTGACCTGGGTGAATTCGGCGCGTTGCTCAGCCTGGCGCGGTCCAAGAGCACCACACGCACCGACCTCTGGCAGGCCGAGCCCTACTACAAGATCGACCCGGACGGCGCCGGCCCGCTGACACAGAACTACTGGGTGCCCAAGGGCGCGCAATGGCGTGACTCGCGCTTCGAACGCACCCGCGACGGTGCCTACGGCGCGCTGCAGTGGAAGAAGGGCGACCTGAGCAGTTCGCTCACCGTCTTCCAGTCCAAGTACAAGATGCAGTGGGACGAAAACGCGCTGTTCGCCCAGTCCAACCCGTGGAACATCCAGGTCACCAACGGCGTCTACAACGCCAGCAACGTGCTGCAGACCGGCACCCTCACGGCCCCGGTGGACGGTGGCATCAACTTCGGCGCCGACACGCGCTACATGACCCGCGACTCGCAGACACGGGACGTCGGCTGGAACCTGAAGTGGAAAGCCAACGACCGCTGGACCTTCAGCACCGACCTGCAGATGGTGCGCTCCAAGACCAAGGCCTTCGACTCCACGGTCGCCACGGGCCTGCAGATGCCCAAGGAGACGCTGGACCTGACCGGATCGCACCCCCGCGTGCTGTTTGACGCGGCCGACCTGGCAGCCCTGGCCAACCCGGCCAGCTACTACTGGGCGTTCACCATGGAGCACCAGGACAAGAGCACGGCCAACTCCAAGTCCTGGCGCGGCGACGCCAAGTTCAAGTTCGACCAGCCGGTGCTGCAGGACTTGCAGTTCGGCATCCGCCTGAGCGAACGTGACGCCACCACCACCAACACCGTGCCGGGCTACAACTGGTCTGCCATCACGCAGCCCTGGCAGGTGGGCTGGGACATCAGCGGCCTGGCACGCCTGAACGACCCGCGCTTCTCGGGTGGCACCACGCTGCACCAGTTCAACAACTTCTTCGGCGGCCAGACGGTGCCTGCCGTGTACGTGCCGGCCATCGGGCAGGCGGCCGGCTACCCGAACAGCTACGTCGCCCTGCACCGCTACCACGACATCCTGTGCGCCGAACAGGCCGCAGCGCAGGGCTGGAGCAGCGGCTGCGCCACCTGGACGCCGGCCAGTTTCGGTGTCGACCCGTCCGGCACCAACGAACAGAAGGAGCGCACGCAGGCCGCCTACGCCAACCTGCGCTTTGACTTCGACGACGTGAAGCTGCCGGTGGACGGCAACGTCGGCCTGCGCCTGGTGCGCACGGAGATGAGCGCCAAGGGCTACGCCTCACTGACCAGCACGGCGCCGGCCCTGCAGCCGGGCCAGTCATTTGGTGGCGTGACCATCCCGACCGTGCAGACCTTCAGCGCACCCATCAACTTCTCGCAAAGCTACACCGACGCGCTGCCCAGCCTCAACCTTCGCCTGAAGGCCAGTCCAGATCTGCAGTTCCGCGCCGCCTTGTCACGCGGCCTGGCTCGGCCGGACTTCGACAAGATGCAGGCCTACACCACGTTCTCGGTGAGCACCCAGCAGCACACCACCGGGACCACCGTGGTGATCGACCGCGTCGATCTCAAAGGCACGGCCAACGGCAACCCGGCGCTCACCCCCACCAAGGCCAACCAGCTGGACCTGACGGCCGAGTGGAACTTCTCCAAGACCGGCTCGTTCACGGTGGCGCTGTTCGACAAGGAGTTGAAGGACGTCATCGTCAACCAGACGACGGCCGTGCGCCTGCCGGACACCAACGGTGTGCCGGTGACCTTCACCGTGACCTCGCCGGTCAA
>JANOAM010000499.1:0-9248 GCA_031411215.1 Betaproteobacteria bacterium | reverse complement strand
GGGGGCCGGCCCCTGAGGCGGCGTGGCGCAGGCCACCAGACCCGCTGACAGGGCCAGCGCCAGCCCACGGACCCACCAGGGCGAGCGGCTCACGGTCACAGATCGACGCGCAAGCGCGCCAGCGTCTCGCGCAGCACATCGTTGGCGGCGTCGCGGCCCTTGCTTTCGCGCCAGATGCGGCGCGCTTCGTCCTTCTGGCCCAGCGCCCACAGGACCTCGCCCAGGTGGGCACCGATCTCGGTGTCGGGCCGCGCGGAGTAAGCCCGGGTCAGCAGGCGCAACGCCTCGTCGCGGTTGCCCATGCGGTACTCGACCCAGCCCAGGCTGTCGGTGATGAAGGGGTCCCCCGGCGACAGTTCCAGCGCACGCTTGACCAAGTCGCGTGCCTCGGGCAGGCGCTGCTTGCGGTCGGCCAGTGAATAGCCCAGGGCGTTGTGCGCGTGGGCGTTATCGGGTTTGAGCGAAATGACACGGCGCAGCAGCTTTTCCATGTCGTCCATGCGTTCGAGCTTCTCGGCCACCATGGCTTGTTCGTACAGCAGGTCGGCGTCGTCGCTGAAGCGCTTGGCGCCGCCGCCCAGCACTTCGAAGGCGTCCTTCCAGCGTTTGGCCTCGCGCAGCACGGCGGCTTCGGCCATCAGCTTGGCGCGCGCATCGCTTTCGTCGCGTTCCGGCAGTTGGCGGATGATCTCGCGGGCCTGTGCAATGCGCCCTTGACGCGCCAGGATGGACGCACGGCGGGTCTGCACGTCCAGCGCACGCTGCGGGTCTTCAATCTTGGCCAACCAGGCTTCGGCGCCTTTGTAGTCGCCGCGCTGTTCGGACGCCTGCGCCAGCATCAGCCAGGCCTGCACCTGGCCCCGGTCGGCGCGGCCGGGGGTGTTGTCGTCATCGTCGTCTTCGGCAGGCGGCGCGGCGGTTTCGGGCGCGCGCTGGGCCAGGTCCAGGTACTTGAGCAGCGCAGCTTCGCCTTCCTTGGCGTGTTTCAGTTCCAGGTGCAAGGCGCCCAGCGACAGGTAGGGCCCCGCGACTTCCGGCTGCGCCAGCACCACGCTGTTCAGCTGCGCGATGGCATCGCCATAGCGCTGTGCGGCCGTCAGCACACGCACATAGGACATGCGCAAGGCGGTTTCGGCCTTGGGCTCCTTCAGATAGGCCTGCACCGTGGTCTCGGCCTGGGGCTTGTCGCGCATCAGCTCCAGTGCCAGCTGGGCTGGGCCGATGGCTGCCGGTTCCTGGGCGGCTGCTTCCTGCGCCAGGGTCAGCGCACGGTCGGCGTCCTTGGCTTCCAGCCAGGCACGGCCCAGCGCCACGCGGGTGGCGGTGCGTGTGTCGGGCTGCTGCTGGTAGGGCTTGAGCACGTCTTCCATCAGGCCCACAACCAGCTTGGGGTCGTTGGCGCGCTGCAGGAAGCGGGGCAGGGCGGAGATCAGGCCAGGGCGTTCGGCCGCAGTGGTCTGCTCCAGCAGCGAGCGCAGCGGCTCGGTCACTTCGCCGTTGCGGCCCATGGCCATGAGGATCTGCAACTGCATGCGCAGCGCGTCCAGCGATTCCGGCTTGGCCAGTCGCCAGGCGCGGGCTGCTGCCAGGGCCTGGTCACCGGCGCGGGCTTGCCAGGCAATGTCCACGCTGCGGCGGAACAGACCTTCGTCCTTGGTGCGGCGGGCGGCGTCCAGCAGCCAGTCGTAGGCGGTGCCGGCATCGCCCTGCGTGAGCGCGAGTTCGCCGATGAGCAACTGGTAGAACAGCCGGTCGTCCATCGCCGAGTTGGGTGCTGCTACCTCGGCGGCAGCAGGCGTCTCGGGTTTGGCGGGAGGATCGGCCGGGGGATCGGCCGCATAGGCCACACCCAGGCAGGACGACGCCAGCAAGGCGGTCAGTACAACGCGCCACAAGCGGCGATCAGACATAAGTGCTCCCGAGGGACTTCGATTCATTAAAACATAATGGTTGATGCCCGAACTCCCCGAGGTAGAGGTCACCCGGCGCGGCCTTGTCGGGCCGTTGGAAGGTGCGCGCGTGCATTTGGTTCAACTCGGCAAACCGCTGCGCTGGCCCGTGGGCATAGCGCCCTCTGAACTGGCTGGTGCGCGCCTGGGGCAGATAGGCCGGCGCGGCAAGTACCTTTGGTTTCCGCTGCAGGCTGTCGGCGGTGCCAGCGCAGGTGGGTTGCTGGTGCATCTGGGCATGTCGGGCTCCTTGGCGCTGCTGCAGTCGCCGCCGCCGCCCGGGCCGCATGATCACTTCGACCTCGTCACTGACTGTGGCACGCTGCGCCTGAACGACCCGCGCCGCTTTGGTGCCGTGGTCTGGTCGCCTTCGCTGGATGAAGCGCCCGCCACCAAGCTGCTGCAGCACCTGGGACCGGAGCCCTTCGATGCCGGGCTCACGCCGGAGATCTTCCATGCCGCGCTGCACGTACGCCGGGCACCCATCAAGGCAGTGCTGTTGGGCGGCGAAGCAGTTGTCGGCGCCGGCAACATCTACGCCTGCGAGGCCCTGTTCCAGGCCGGCATCCACCCCGCGCTGAGGGCCGACCGCATCAGCCGCCCGCGTGCTACGCGGCTGCTCCAGGCGGTGCGGTCCACGCTGGGCCGGGCGCTCGAACTGGGCGGCTCCACTTTGCGCGACTTTACCGACGTGCACGGCGCCAGCGGTGCCTACCAGGCCGAAGCTGCGGTCTACGGCCGCGAAGGCCAGGGCTGCGGACGCTGCAGCACAACCATCCGCCGCGTGGTGCAGGCGCAGCGTTCGACCTTCTTCTGCCCGATTTGTCAGCGGCGGTAACCGAGTCGTGGCCCGTGACAAACGCCAGCCAATCGTGTGTAACCCTGCGCTAGCATGAGCCTGCGGAAGCCCGCACCACCTCTCATGCACAGCCCGACCGCGAGCAAGATTGCCGACAGCCTGGACGCGCTGGCCACTTGGCGCGCCGAACTCGACCGCCATGTCGCACAACTCGGCCGCTCTCTTGCTGAGCATGAGTTGCTGGACAGCGCGGATACCGCGTTGCTGGCGGCGTTGCGCGAACGCCTGGCTTCCGAAAAGCTGGTACTGGCCTTCGTGGCCGAGTTCTCGCGCGGCAAGTCCGAGCTGATCAACGCCATCTTCTTTGCTGACGCGGGCCGACGCGTGCTGCCGGCGACGCCGGGCCGCACCACCATGTGCCCGGTGGAGTTGCGCTACGAGCCCGACGCCCCGCCGCGGCTGTCGCTGCTGCCGGTTGAGACACGGCTGCGTGGCCTGTCCCTGGCGGAATTGCGGCCACGTGACGAACCCTGGCACCACGTGCCGCTGGACCCGAAGAATGCGCAGTCGCTGGTGACCGCGCTGGCCGCCGTCACGCGCACGCAGCGTGTGCCCAAGGACCAGGCCATCGCGCTGGGCTTCTGGGACGACGAGCACCCCGATGACAACCCGCCTGTGGATGACCAGGGTGCGGTCGAAGTGCCGGCTTGGCGCCACGCCATCATCAACTACCCGCACCCGCTGCTCAAGCGCGGTCTGGTGGTGATCGACACACCGGGTTTGAACGCCATCGGCGCGGAGCCCGAACTCACCCTGGGCCTGCTGCCCTCGGCCCACGCCGTGGTGTTTGTGCTGGCCGCCGACACCGGCGTCACGCGGTCTGACCTGGCCATCTGGCGCGACCACCTGGGCCAGTCCAGCCTGGAACGCTTCGTGGTGCTGAACAAGATAGACGCGTTGGCCGACCCCCTGGTGTCCAAGGAGGTGGTGCTGG
The DNA here is from genome assembly GCA_031411215.1 of Betaproteobacteria bacterium. GTDB lineage: Bacteria > Pseudomonadota > Gammaproteobacteria > Burkholderiales > Burkholderiaceae_C > Rubrivivax. The sequence goes on along the minus strand of JANOAM010000499.1, from coordinate 5,506 downwards.
CGCAGATCGAGACCCAGCGCCAGAACACCGCCGAGACGCTGGGCGTGCGGCCTGAGCGTGTCTTCCCGCTGTCGGCGCGTGACGCCTTGGCTGCGCGGGTGGATCTGGATGAAAAGCGCCTGAAGGCCAGCCGCTTGCCGCCGCTGGAAGACGCCCTGGTGGCCGAACTGCTGCCGCGCCGACAGGCGCTGCTGGTGCAGTCGGCCGTGGGTGTGGTGGAACAGCTGCGCCAGTCCGCCGGCCGCCGCCTGGGCGACCGCCGCCGTGGCCAGTCCGAACAACTGCTGGAACTGCGTGGCCTGCGTGGCAAGAGCAGCACCAAGACGCGCATGATGCTGGAGCGCGTCGACGCCGAGATGGCCGACTTCGAACGTTGCACCGCCAAGCTGGGCGCGCTGCGTGCGGTGCAGGCACGCATCCTCAAGTCCGTGATGGCGGTGCTGTCGGCCGAAGGCCTGCGCCGCGAACTGACGGCCATGCAGTCGGCCATGAGTTCCAGGCCCTTCAACCTGGGCGGCCGCGGTGCCTTTGACACGCTGATGCTGCGCATGCGTGCCTCACTGGACAAGGCACGTGGCCAGGCCGAAGAAATGCGCCAGATGTTGGAAGGCAGCTTCCGCCAGCTCAACACCGAATTCGGTTTTGCCTTTGCGCTGGGCCCCATGCCCGCACTGGAGCCCTTTGCGCAGGAACTGGAACGCATCGAACTCAGCTACGCGCGCTACCTGGGCCTGGGCCAGGCGCTGCGCATGGCAGCACCCGGTTTTGCCGAGCAGTTCCGCCGCATGCTGCTGTCCAAGCTGCGTGTGGTGTTTGAAAACGCAGCGGGCGAGATCGAACTCTGGAGCAAGAGCGCGCAGGGCCAGGTCGAAATGCAACTGCGTGAACGCCGCCGCAACTTCACCCGCCGCCGCGATTCGTTGCAGCGTGTGCAGGTGGCGTCCGGTGAACTGGAGCAGCGCATCGCCGAAGTGGAAGCGCAGGACGGCCACTTGGCCGATATGCTGGCGCGGCTGAACGCGGTGGCCGACGAGGCCGTGGCCAGCGCGCGGCGCCTGAGCCATGAACCCACCGTTTCGCGCCTCATGACGCTGGACGCGCCTGCCGAACAGCAGGACGCGGCTTGACCCAAGCGTCCCTGGCGGCCAGCGTCATACGCTGGCAGCGTGCCCACGGTCGACACGGACTACCCTGGCAGGGCACACGCGACCCCTACCGCGTCTGGCTGTCGGAAGTGATGCTGCAGCAGACGCAAGTCAGCACGGTGCTGGGCTACTACGCACGCTTCCTGGAGCGTTTCCCCACCGTGGCCGACCTGGCCGCCGCCGCATTGGATGACGTGCTGGCGCTGTGGAGCGGCCTGGGCTACTACAGCCGCGCGCGCAACCTGCACCGCTGCGCCCAGGCCGTGGTGGCTGAGCATGGCGGGGCCTTCCCAGGCAGCGCGCAGCAACTGGCCACACTGCCGGGCATAGGCCGGTCCACCGCCGCCGCCATCGCGGCTTTCTGTTTCGGTGAACGTGTGGCCATCCTGGATGGCAACGTCAAGCGGGTGCTGGGTCGTGCGCTGGGTTTTGACGGCGACCTGGCGCTGGCCCGCGAACAGGAACGGCTGTGGTCCGCCGCGCAGGACCTGCTGCCAGCCAAGGACGTGGATGTCTACACCCAGGGCCTCATGGACCTGGGCGCCACGCTGTGCACGCTGCGCCGGCCCGCTTGCGACCGCTGCCCCTTGGCGACGACCTGCGTGGCTGGCGCCAGTGGTGAGCCCGAACGCTGGCCAGTGAAGACGCGGCGCTTGAAACGTTCGCGCCGTTCACACGCGTTGTTGTGGCTGGAACATCGCAGTCGCGTGTGGCTGGTGCAGCGGCCCGACAAGGGTGTGTGGGCGGGTTTGTGGGCGCTGCCTGAATTTGCAGATGAGGCCGCGCTGGAAGCAGCCGTGCAAGGCTGGCGCGGCGAAGGCCACTGGCAGACCACGATCGAACACGCGCTGACGCACTTCGACTGGACCTTGAAGCCGCTGCTGTGGACCTGGCCTGCGCGAGGCGCGGAACCGCCTGCTGCCAAGCTGCCCCCAGGGCGCTGGTTCACAGTGGACGAGGCGCTGGCCTTGGGCCTGCCCGCACCCATCCGCAAGCTGCTGGCGGCGTCGGCTCTCAGCCAATGACGACCTTCTTGTCGCGCAAGTAGCCGTCCACCAGGCTCAGCCGGATGACCGCGTCGTCCAGCTCCATCAGCTTCTGTTTGGCAGCCATGGAAATGGGCAGCAGTTCGCACCAGCGGTTGGCCACCCAGCCGGCTTCGTCCAGACGGTAGGGCTTGATGAAGAGCTCGGTGCCCTGGTCTTGCAGCTTGCGTATGGCTTCGGCCAGCGCCTGCACGGTTTGCAACATGGCGGGGCCGGGCAAACGCACCGTGTCGGGGGACATCAATTCGACTTGGGGTGCCACCCACAAGCCGTTGTCCAGCCTTTCGGGACTGCCCACCACGCGGAAGCGCTGGCCGCCGCGGCAGCGCACGTGCAGCAGGCCAACCTGTTCGGCATCCACTTCTTCGATGTGGGCCAAAGTGCCTACCGATTCCAACGCCACCCGTGCCGAGCCGGGCCCAGCTTCCGTGCCCTGGCGCAGGGTGATCAGGCCAAAGGGTTGCCGGTCGCGCAGGCACTGCGACACCAAGTCCAGGTAGCGTGCTTCAAAGACGCGCAAGCCCAGTTGGGCGTCGGGGAACAGCACGGTACGCAGCGGAAAGAGCGGCAATGAACCCACCCGCCCCGCGGCCGTACCAGCACTCATCCGCGAGCGTCCAGTTCACGGTGCCGCACCAGCGTGGCGTAGCGGCCCTGGAAGCGGCGCGACAGCCATTCCACCGCGTAGACCGACCGGTGCTGGCCACCGGTGCAGCCAATGGCCACGGTGAGGTAGCTGCGCTGGTCGTCCTCGAAATTGGGCAGCCAGCGGTCTATGAAGGTGCGGATCTGCTCCAGCATTTCACCCGCCTCAGGCTGCGCTTCCAGGTAGTTGGCCACCGGCGCGTCGCGGCCGTTGAGCGGGCGCAGTTCGCGCACGTAGTAGGGATTGGGCAGCACACGGACGTCAAACACATAGTCCGCGTCAAGCGGCACACCGTGTTTGAAGGCGAAGCTCTCGAAGACCAGGGTCAGCGCCGATTCACGGGCGCCCACCAGCGCGCGCACCCAGCTGCGCAGCAGGGCCGGCCGCAGCTGGCTGGTGTCGATGACTGTGGAGACTTCACGCAGGTCCGAAAGCAGCGCACGTTCCAGTTCGATGGCTTCGATCAGCGCGCGCGCGTTGTCGGTCTCAGACGGTGCGGTCAGCGGGTGCGGGCGGCGCGTTTCGGAGAAGCGCCGCACCAGCGCGTCCGTGCTGGCGTCCAGGAAGATGGGGCGCACATGCACGCCTTCGCCGCGCAGTTGGTCGATCAGCGGCACCAGGCTGGGCAGCGACGCCGCCGTGCGTACATCCACCGCCACGGCGACGCTGCGCGTGAAGCGTTCGTGTTCCAGGCGCACGAAATCGCGCAGCAGCTCCGGCGGCAGGTTGTCGACGCAGAAGTAGCCCGCGTCTTCCAGCGCGTGCAGCGCCACCGACTTGCCGGAGCCGGAGATGCCCGTGATGAGGATCACCTCATCACGGCGGGCCAACTCCAAGGGCATCCATTCACTCACGACAAACCTCCCAGCAAGGCCTGCGCGTGCGCCATGCCCGACAACTTTTCGCCACCCAGCATGCGGCCGATCTCGGCCACACGTGCTTCGCCTTCCACGGCATGGATGTCCGACAGCGTCTGCTTGCCCTTCAGCGCCTTGCTGACCACGAAGTGTCCGTCCGCACAGGCCGCCACTTGCGCCAAGTGCGTGACGGCCAGCACCTGGGCGGAGCGGCCCAGTTGCTTCATCAGGCGGCCCACGCTGTCGGCAACCGTGCCGCCGACGCCGGCGTCGATTTCGTCAAAGATCAGCGTGCCCACCGCGGCGCCTTTGGCGGCGCCGCCTTGGGCCGTGGTCACCGCAATGGCCAAGGCCAGACGCGACAGTTCACCGCCTGACGCCACCTTGGCCAGCGCGCGTGGTGTGCTGCCCGCATGGCCGGCGACGCGGAATTCCACGTTGTCCAGGCCGTGTGATTGCGGCTCGTCCAGCGGCAGAACGGCCACTTCAAAACGGCCGCCTGCCATGCCCAGTTGCTGCATCGCCTGCGTCACCGCGCTGGCCAGCTTGGGTGCGGCCTGCTTGCGCAGGCGGGACAACTTTTCGGCCTCTTGCCTGAACTGCTTCTCGGCGGCTGCGGCTTCGCGTTCCAGGCCTTCCAGGTCGGCCGCTGCATCCAGCAGCTTCAGTTCGGCCTTCCAGCCGGCCAGCAGGGCGGGCAGCTCGGCGGGCGTGCGGCGGTAGCGGCGCGCCAGGGACACCCAGCTGCCGATGCGGTCGTCCAGCGCGGCCAGCCGTTCAGGATCAGGCTCGACACGGTTCAGATAGGCCGTCAGCGTGTGGGCGGCATCTTCAATCTGCGCCTGAGCGGCACGCAGCACGTCCATCACGGCCGCGATGTCGCCGTCATGGCGCTGCACATCGTCCAGCGCATCCAGGGCGCGTGAGGTCTGCGCGTCGGCGCTGTCGTCGCTGTCGGAAAGCGCCACCAGCGCGGCGCGTGCGCCGTCCAGCAGCGCCTGTCCGTGCGCCAGACGCTGGTGCTCGGCGTTGAGCGTCTCCCATTCACCATCGGCCGGGGACAGCTTGTCAACCTCGCCGACCTGCCAGGCCAGGCGTTCGCGCTCGCGCTCCAGGGTGTCGCGTTGTGTCAGGGCCTGCGCCAAGCGCGTCTGACTGTCGCGCCACACGCCCCACAGCGCCGTGAGTTTGGCCAAGTCGACTTGGGCCTGTGCATCCAGCAACGCGCGCACCGCCGCCGGCCTGGTCAGGCTCTGCCAGGCGTGCTGGCCGTGGATGTCCACCAGGTGTTCGGCGACCTCGCGCAACTGCGCCACCGTGGCCGGGCTGCCGTTGATCCAGGCGCGGCTCTTGCCTTGGGCGTCCACGCTGCGGCGCAAAAGCAAGCTGTCGTCGGCCGCGAAGCCGCCCTCGTCCAGCCAGGATTTCAGCGCCAGCGGCGTGTCGAACTCGGCACTGACTTCCGCACGCTGCGCACCTTCGCGCACCAGGGCTGCGTCGGCGCGCTGGCCCAGGGCCAGCTGCAGGGCGTCGATGAGGATGGACTTGCCCGCGCCCGTTTCGCCGGTCAGCACGCTGAAGCCGGCGCCGGGTTCGATCTCCAGTTCAACGACGATCACCACGTCGCGCAGGGTCAGGCGTCTGAGCACTTCAAGCCACCCCGTCGTACCAGCGCAGCTTGCGGCGCAAGGTGGCGTAGTAACTCCAGCCGCGTGGGTGCAGGAAGCGCACCTGGAAGGCCGAACGCCGCACGCGCACCTGGTCGCCCAGCATCATGCTGGCCAGGCTCTGCATGTCGAAATTGGCCGACAC
>JANOAM010000498.1:0-3348 GCA_031411215.1 Betaproteobacteria bacterium | reverse complement strand
AGCCAGCGACATGTCCTTGTACGCGGCGGCGTCCAGGGCCTGCGCCCTGGTGCCAATACTGGCGCAGGCCAGCAGCGCCGCCGCTGCAAGAACAGGCCACCGCCTCATCACATCTTCACGCGCAGCGTCAGGTAGTACTGGCGGCCGTTCTGGTAGATCGAGCGCGGCTGGTCGGCGTTCAGCGCGTAGTACTTCAGCTTGGTGTTGTTCAGGTTCATGCCGTCGAATGAGAGGCTGATCTGGTCGCTGATTTTCACGCCAAGCGACGCCGACAACGACGCCGTGTCGTCCTGGTTGAACGCGGTGGAACGGTCCAGGCCGCTGTAGAAGTGCGAGCGGAAGTTGTAGCCCACACGTGCGTTGAAACGCTCGTCCTCGTAGTAGCCGACCAGGTTGTAGGTGTCGCGGCTGGCGCCGACCAGCGGGCCGCCACCCTTTTCCTTGGCGTCGGTGTAGGTGTAGTTGGCATTGACGCCGAAGTTGCCCAGCGGTTGTTCCACCGCCAGCTCCACGCCCTTGGCCGAGCCCTTGGAATTGACCGGCACCGTGAGCACGTAGTTGCCCATGTAACCCTGCGGGTGGGTCTGGTCGAAGGTCATGTACTGACGCTGCACCTGGCCCAGGCCCACGTAGCTGTTCAGGTTCATGTAGAACAGGCCCGCCGACACCAGCGAACGCGGTGCGTGGTACCACTCGATGGCGGCGTCCATGTTGGTCGAACGCACAGGCTTCAAGTCGGGGTTGGAGCCATTGCCGCCACCCGTATCAGCCGACGTGGCCGGCGGCGACAGGTTCAGCGCGCCAGCCAGCGCCGCATAGTCGGGCCGCGTCATGGTCTTGCTGAGGGCGAAGCGTGCGACCAGGTCCTTGCTCAGGTCGTAGCGCAGGTTCAGGCTGGGCAGTGCGTCGGTGTAGCTGTGGTCGGTGGTGACCGCAACCGAGGGGCCGAAGGCCGATCCAACGATGGCGCCCGGCGCGGTGGCCGGTGCGGAGATGTACTTCAGCACATGCTCCTTGGTCTGCACCAGGCGCAGACCCACGTTGCCGCGCCAGCCCTTGCCTTCCAGGTTGGCCTGGATATAGCCGGCCGCCACGTCTTCCTTCAGACCGAAGTCGTTGTAAAGGTAGGCACGGCTGGCCGGGTCGCGGTTGGACAGGCCCGGCGCCACGGCCTGCATCTGGGCAGCGGTGTAGTACCAGACATCACGCGGGAAGTTGCCGCCCAGGCCGGATGCGAAGTTGCCCGGGTAGTTGGCGTAGGTGCTGGGCCAGTTGCTCAGCGTGAAGGCGCCGGTGCCCGGGCCTTGCGCGATCACGCCGTCGGAGCTGCGTGTGTGCTGGGCCTTGCGCACGCCGAACTTCAGTGACGAGAGCACACCGGCGTCCACCGCGTATTCGGCGTCGATCTGGCCCCAGTTGTCCTTGTCCTTGATGTCCACATGCTGCAGGCCGAAGATCCAGTCTAGGCCGTAGGCAGTGCCCGGCGCGTTGGACGGCGTGTTCAGCGAAAAGCTGGGCGCGCTGTCCTTGCCGTTGAGCTGCCAGGACGCGCCGGTGCCCTTGCCGATGTCCCATTCGGCGACGTTCTGCGTCGTCGTCTTGCCGTGGCCGGTGGAGGTGCCGGCCTTGGACGTGATGGTCAGCGCGTCGCTGGCGCGCCAGCTGCCTTCAAAGGCGTAGAAGGTGGTGGTGGCCTGCTCGTCCGGGCGTTCGATCATGTCGTAGACGCCGTAGGTGCGGCCGGTCTGCGGCGCGAAGGTGGCCGACACCAGCGTGTTGTTGCGCACCACGTAACCCGCGTTGGGCGACTGGCCGCGGCCTTCGTCCAGGATGAAGGGGTTGTGCAGCAGGTAGTTGCGGTTGTAGTTGGACGCGTCCAGCTTGGACCTGAAGGCCGAGAAGTCCAGCGACAGCGTGTTGGTGGGCTTGATCTGCACTTCCAGCAGGCCGCCGGTGCGCTTGCGTTCCTGTTCGAACAGCGCCGCGCCTATCGAACGCGGGTACCAGACGTTGGCCAGGTCCGGGTGGGCCGTGGCGACTGCCGTGCCGGGCAGGATCTGGTTGTAGCCCAGCACCTCGACACCGTCGCGGCGCAGGTGGCGCTTCTCGGCGAACACCTGGGCCAGCACGCCGAAGGTGTTGCTCTCGTTCTTGAAGTTGAACAGCGCGTTGAACTGCGGGTCGGTCTTCTTGGGCAGCGTGGCGTGCACCATGCCCAACGACGCTTCCAGCGTCAGCGCCTTGCGGAATTCCAGCGGCTTGCGCGTGATGATGTCCACCGTGCCGGCGACGCCACCTTCCACCAGGCTCGCCTCCGAGCTCTTGTGCACGATGACCTTGCCCACCAGTTCTGACGGCAACAGCGTGTAGCTGACGCTGCGGCCGGCGTTGTCGCTCTGGTTCAGGATGAACCAGTCGCCGGAGGCCACCGGGTGGCCGTTGATCTGCGTGAAGGTCAGACTGGGGTTGGTGCCACGCATGCTGACGCGGTCGTTCTCGTCGAAGCCACCTTCCGACGCGCCGGCCGAGCTGATGGTGACACCCGGGATGCGCTGCAAGGAGTCGGCGACGTTCTTGTCGGGCATCTTGCCGATGTCTTCGGCGGTGATGACTTCCACGTGCGAGTCGGCCGCGCGCTTCTGCGCGATGGACGCCTCCAAGGACGCGCGGATGCCGGTGACGGTCACGACGTCGGCGGCGGCCGTGGGCTTGGGCGCGGGCGCCGTTTGCGCCAGAGCGGTGTGCAGGGTGCCGGTGAGGGCCAGGGCCGCTGCGGCGGCGACAGGTGTGAGGCGAGTCTTCATGCGTTCCTCAAGGGTGTTGTTTGGCGGGGTTTGGCAAGGGCTTGCCAGGGCAGGGACAGAACCGGATTTGTTGGAATTGCAGTGCCACTATACTACCAGTCAGAATTGGTCTGCTACCAGTTTCGATCCAGATACCACAAGGAAACCGCCTAGGAAATACCCGCAAGCCACACCGCAACGCCCGGCCACGCGACCCATCCTGGGCCGTCAAGCCCCGACTTGGTATGCGGCTTGGTACGTAATTGGTACCATCAGTGGCACAGACCGTGGCACGACCACCCGGAACCACCTGCCCATGACTTCGCTGACCGACCGCCTCAAGGCCCTGGACCCCGCCGGCGCCCTGCCCCTGTACCAGCAGTTGCAGCGCGCACTGCGCGAAGCCATCGAACAAGGCGAACTGGGCCCCGACGACGCGCTGCCTTCGGAACGCCAGCTGGCCACCGAGCTGGGCATTTCACGCATCACCGTGCGCAAAGCCATCGACGGCCTGGCCGACGAAGGCCTTCTGGTGCGGCGCCAGGGCTCGGGCAACTTCGTCGGC
>JANOAM010000497.1:0-3236 GCA_031411215.1 Betaproteobacteria bacterium | reverse complement strand
CAGGGACGCGTCGATGGCATGGCCAGCCACATCCTTCACCAGTTGTTTGCAGGCCTTCACGGCCGCGGGGCCGTTGGCGACCAGCGCCGCGACGATCTCGGCCACCTTGGCATCCAGCTGCTCCGTCGGCACCAGCTCGTGCACGAAGCCCAGCGTGTGCGCACGTTCAGCGCTGAAGCGCTCGGCCGTCACGAAGTAGCGGCGCGAGGCCTGCTCACCCAAGGCGCGGACCACGTAGGGCCCGATGGTCGCCGGCAACAGACCCAGCTTGGCTTCGCTCAGGCAGAACTGGATGCCCTCGGCCGCGACCAGCACGTCGCACACCGCCGCCAGGCCCACGCCACCGGCATAACAATCGCCATGCACGCGCCCCACCACGGGCAGCGGGCATTGCCAGATCGTCCACAGCATCTCGGCCAGTGCCGACGCGTCGCCGCGGTTCTGGTCCCAGGTGTAGTCGGCCATGCTGCGCATCCAGGACAGGTCGGCACCGGCGCAAAAAGCCTTGCCGTGGCCGCCGAGCACGATGGCGCGCAAGTCAGCGTCCGCGCCCAGCGTGCGGAAGGCGTCCGTCAGCTCGGTGATGACACCGTCGTTGAAGGCGTTGCGCACCTCGGGGCGGTTGAGGAACACCTCGGCCACATGGGCACTGGGGCGGCGGATGTCGAGTGTGGTGGTCATGGTCCTGCCTTGCTTCTCTCAATACCGTTTCGCCGCTTCGTCCAGCATCACTTCGGTGGCACCGCCGCCGATCGCCAGCACGCGTGCATCGCGCCAAAGCCGTTCCACCGGTGTGCCCAGCATGTAGCCCATGCCACCGTGCAACTGCTGGCAGCCCTGCGTCACTTCATTGACCAACTCACCCGTCAACGCCTTCAGCAGCGACACGTCCTGCACCACATCCTGCCCTTGTGTCACGCGCCAGGCGCAGTGAAACAGGTACTGGCGTGCGGCGCGCGTCTTGGCGTCCAGCATGGCCAGCTTCTGGCGCACGGCCTGCTTGTCCCACAGCGTGCCCCCGAAGGCTGTGCGCGTGCGCACATGGTCCAGCGCCAGGCGCAGCGCCTGCTGGCAGTGGCCCACCGCCATGGCACCCAGCGCGATGCGCTCGGTCTGGAAGTTCTTCATCACGGCGTAGAAGCCCTTGCCTTCTTCGCCCATGAGGTGGCCGGCCGGGACGCGGCAGTCCTCGAACAGCAGTTCTGCGGTGTCCGACGAACGCCAGCCCGTCTTGTCCAGCGCGCGGCCGACGCGAAAACCCGGCGTGCCTTTTTCCACCGCGAAGATGGAGATGGCGTGGCGCGCCGTGCCGGTGCGCGCAGCGATGAAATACAGGTCGGCATGCACACCGTTGGTGATGAAGAGCTTGGTGCCGTTGATGACCCACTCATCGCTATCACGAACAGCCTTGGTCTGGATACCGGCGACATCAGACCCCGCACCCGGCTCGGTGATGCCCACTGCTGTGATCGTTCGGCCAGCCGTGATGCCCGGCATCCAGCGCGCCTTCTGCGCCGGCGTGCCCGCGTGGTGCAGGTGGGGGCTGGCCATGTCGGTGTGGACCAGCACGGTGATGATGAAGCCGCCGTAGGTGGACTGGCTCAGCGCGTCCGCAAAGACCAGATTCGTCAGCGCGTCGCCGTCACCGCCGCCATATTCGCCTTCGTACATGAGGCCCAAGAGGCCCGCGTCGCCCATCTTGCACAGCACCTCACGCGGCACCATGCCGTCGGCTTCCCATTGCGCGGCATGGGGCTCGACCTCACGCGCCAGGAAGCGCGTGATCTGCTCGCGCAGCAACTCGTGGTCGGGGTTGTCGTAGATGCTGTCCATGGGCTTGCGAATCAGCACCCGCTCACATACGGAACACGCCGAAGCGCGGCGCGTCGGGGATAGGCGCGTTGAGGCTGGCAGACAAGCCCAGCGCCAGCACACGGCGGGTGTCGGCCGGGTCGATGACACCGTCGTCCCACAGCCGCGCGCTGGCGTAGTAGGGGTGCGACTGGTGGCCGAACTGGTCCAGGATGGGCTGCTTGAACGCGGCTTCCTGTTCACCCGTCCATTGCCCGCCCTTGGACTCGATGCCGTCGCGCTTGACGGTGGCCAGCACGCTGGCAGCCTGCTCCGCGCCCATCACACCAATTCTTGCGTTGGGCCACATCCACAGGAAGCGCGGTGAATACGCCCGGCCGCACATGCCGTAATTGCCCGCACCAAAACTGCCGCCGATGATGATGGTGAACTTGGGCACCGTGGCCGTGGCCACCGCGGTCACCATCTTGGCGCCGTGCTTGGCAATGCCTTCGGCTTCGTACTTCTTGCCCACCATGAAGCCGGTGATGTTCTGCAGGAAGACCAGCGGCACGCGGCGCTGGCAGCACAGTTCAATGAAGTGCGCGGCCTTCATGGCGCTTTCCGAGAACAGCACGCCGTTGTTGGCGATGATGCCCACGGGCATGCCTTCGATGTGCGCAAAGCCGGTGATCAACGTGGCGCCGTAGCGTGCCTTGAATTCGTCGAACTCCGAGCCGTCCACCACGCGGGCGATGATCTCGCGCACGTCGAAGGGCTTGCGGCTGGTGAAGCCGGTGTCGTCGCTGGGCAGCACGCCGCGCAGCTCCGTGGGGTCGAAGAGCGGCGCGCGCGGCGGCAGCAGCTTCACCTGTTCGACCTTGCGCCAGTTGAGGTTGACGACGCTGGCGCGCGCCAGGGCCAGCGCATGCAGGTCGTTGTCCGCCAGGTGGTCGGCCACACCCGACAGGCGCGTGTGCACGTCGCCACCGCCCAGCTCTTCGGCGCTGACGACTTCACCAATGGCTGCCTTCACCAGCGGCGGGCCGGCCAGGAAGATGGTGCCCTGGTTCTTGACGATGATGGTCTCGTCGCTCATCGCCGGCACGTAGGCGCCGCCTGCGGTGCAGGAGCCCATCACCACGGCGACCTGCGGGATGCCCAGCGCCGACATGTTGGCCTGGTTGAAGAAGATGCGGCCGAAGTGGTCGCGATCCGGGAAGACCTCGTCCTGGTTGGGCAGGTTGGCGCCGCCGCTGTCCACCAGGTAGATGCAGGGCAGGCGGTTCTGCTGGGCCACTTCCTGCGCCCGCAGGTGCTTCTTCACCGTCATCGGGTAGTAGGTGCCGCCCTTGACCGTGGCGTCGTTGCAGACGATCACACACTCCACGCCGCTGACGCGGCCGATGCCGGTGATGACACCCGCACCGGGTGCCGCGTTGTCG
>JANOAM010000496.1:0-6522 GCA_031411215.1 Betaproteobacteria bacterium | reverse complement strand
ATTCCTCATGAACGATCTCGACTCCCTGGCGCAGCACGCACAGGCCGACTTCGACGCCGCAGCCACGGGCGCGGAGCTGGAAAACGCCAAGGCGCGCTTCCTGGGCAAGAGCGGCCGCGTGACCGAACTGCTCAAGGGCCTGGGCGCCCTGCCGCCCGATGAGAAGAAGGCCCGTGGCGCCGAGATCAACCAGGCCAAGCAGCGCATCGAAGCCCTGCTGACCGCTTCGCGCGAACGCCTCGCGCAGGCCGAGTTGCAGGCGCAGCTGAAGGCCGAAGCGCTGGACGTGACACTGCCGGGCCGCCAGCGTGGCGTGGGCGGCCTGCACCCGGTGAGCCGCACCATCGAACGCATCGAGGCCATCTTTGCCAGCATGGGTTTCGACGTGGCCGAAGGCCCCGAGATCGAAACCGACTGGATGAGCTTCACCGCGCTCAACAACCCTGAAAACCACCCGGCGCGGTCCATGCAGGACACGTTCTACGTGGACATGAAGGATGCGCAAGGGCACTGGCTCAACCTGCGCCCACACACCAGTCCGATGCAGGTCCGCTACGCGCGTATGCACGCGGCCAGGTACGCGAACGTGAAGCCGATGCCTGAAGTACGTGTCATTGCGCCCGGCCGTGTCTACCGCGTCGACAGCGACGCCACGCACTCACCCATGTTCCACCAGATCGAAGGCCTGTGGCTGGGGGAGCACATCAGCTTCAAGGACCTCAAGGTGACCTTCGCGGCCTTCGTGCGTGAGTTCTTCGAGACCGACGACTTCGACGTGCGTTTCCGCCCCAGCTTCTTTCCGTTTACCGAGCCCAGTGCCGAGATCGACATCCGCTTTGGCAGCGGCCCTCTGGCCGGCCGTTGGCTGGAAGTGGCCGGCTCCGGTCAGGTCCACCCGAACGTGGTGCGCAGCTACAACCTGGACCCGGAGGCCGTCATCGGCTTTGCCTTTGGCATGGGCGCGGACCGCCTGGCCATGCTGCGCTATGGCATCGACGACCTGCGCCTGATGTTCGACGGCGACCTGCGCTTCCTCCAACAGTTCCGCTGAAAACCCGACGCCATGCAATTCCCCGAGTCCTGGCTGCGTGCGTTCTGCAACCCGCCGCTGAGCACCCAGCAACTGGCCGACCTGCTGACCATGTCCGGCATGGAGGTGGAAGAACTCCGCCCTGTGGCGCCGCCTTTCACGGGTGTCGTGGTGGCCGAGATCGTCACGGCTGTTCCGCATCCGCAAGCCGACCGCCTGCGCGTCTGCACGGTGGATGCGGGTCCGTGTTCCAAGGACGGTCCGCTGCAGATCGTCTGCGGCGCGCCAAATGCGCGTGTGGGCATCAAGGTGCCGCTGGCTATCGTCGGCGCGGAACTGCCGCCAGCGGATGACGCAAAGGCGGACGGCAAGCCTTTCAAGATCGGTGTCGGCAAGCTGCGCGGCGTGGAAAGCCTGGGCATGCTGTGCTCGGCCAAGGAACTGAAGATCGCCGACGACCATGGCGGCCTGCTGGAACTGTCAGCGGACGCCACCGTTGGCACCGACCTGCGCGAACTGCTGTCGCTGGACGACACGGTGTTCACGCTGAAGCTCACGCCCAACCTGGCGCATGGATTGAGCGTCTACGGCATTGCACGCGAAGTGTCTGCACTGACCGGCTCGCCGCTGCTCACGCCGCCGATCAAGCCCGTGCAGACCGCGCACGACCAGAAGCTGCCGGTGGACGTGCAAGCCGCTGACCTGTGCGGCCGTTTTTCGGGCCGCGTCATCCGCGGCGTCAACACCCAGGCCAAGACGCCACGGTGGATGGTCGACCGCCTGGCGCGCTGCGGCCAGCGCAGCGTGACCGCGCTGGTGGACATCTCCAACTACGTGATGTTCGAGTACGGCCGGCCGTCGCACATCTTCGACCTCGACAAGATCCACGACAAGCTGGTCGTGCGCTGGGGCCGGGCCGGTGAACAGCTGAAGCTGCTCAACGGCAACACCATCGAGGTCGATGCCGACGTGGGCGTCATTGCCGACGCGAAGCAGGTCGAATCCCTGGCCGGCATCATGGGCGGCGACGCCACGGCGGTCAGCGACGGTACGCAGAACATCTACGTCGAGGCCGCCTTCTGGTGGCCCGAGGCTGTGCAGGGCCGTTCGCGCCGCTACAACTTCAGCACCGAAGCCGGCCACCGCTTCGAGCGTGGTGTGGACCCGGCGCTGACGGTCGAACACATCGAGCACATCACGCGGCTGGTGCAGGACATCTGCGGCGGCCAGGCCGGCCCCATGGACGACCAGACCTTGCGTCTGCCCGAAGCCAAGCCCGTGACGCTGCGTGTGACGCGTGCCAGCAAGGTGATTGGCATGCCGGTGACCCAGGCGCAGTGCGCCGAAGTCTTCCGCCGCCTGGGCCTGCCTTTCACGGAAGGAGAGGGCAGCCTGACGGTGACGCCGCCCAGCTACCGCTTTGACCTGGCCATCGAAGAAGACCTGATCGAGGAAGTGGTGCGAGTGGTCGGCTTTGACAAGCTGCCCACCACCGCGCCGGTGGCGCCCATCACCGCACGCGTGCGGCGCGAGAACCGCCGCAGCGCGAACGCCGTCCGTCATGCGCTGGCGGACCTGGGCTACCAGGAAACCATCAACTACAGTTTCGTTGAAGAGCGCTGGGAACGCGAACTGGCCGGCAATGCTGACCCGATCAAGGTGCTGAACCCCATCGCGTCGCAGCTGGCGGTGATGCGCAGCAGCCTGCTGGGCAGCCTGGTCGGCGCGCTGCGTTCCAACCTGGCCCGCAAGGCGCAACGGGTTCGCATCTTCGAATTGGGCCGGGTGTTCAGGCGCGACGCGGCCGTGACCGATGGCGAACTCACCGTGGCCGGCGTGAACCAGCCTACACGGGTCGCCGGCCTGCTCTATGGCAGCGCCGACCCGGCGCAGTGGGGCCGCAAGGAACAGGACGCGGACTTTTTCGACGCCAAGGGCGACCTGGAAGCGCTGCTCTCACCGCTGCAAGCCAGTTTCACCCCGGCCAGCCACCCGGCCATGCACCCGGGCCGCTGCGCCGCCGTGTGGCTGGGTGATCGCCTGGTCGGCCATGTGGGCGAACTGCACCCGCAGTGGCGCCAGGGCTACGAGCTGCCGCATGCGCCGGTGCTGTTTGAACTGGATCTGGCCGCGGTGTTGGAGCGCCCGGTGCCGGAATTTCAGCCCGTGTCCCGCCAGCAACCGGTGCAGCGCGATGTGGCGCTGGTGGTGGGCGAGCAGGTCGGCCACGACGCGCTGATCGCCACGTTGAAGGCCGACCCGTCGGACCTGATTCGTTCGGCGACGTTGTTCGATATCTACAAACCTGCGGCCGGGGCTGCGGGTTTTGCCGAAGGCGAACGCAGCCTGGCGGTGCGCCTGGAACTGCTAGCCTTCGACAGCACGCTGACCGAAGATCGAATCCAGGGCGCAGTCGATGAAGCTGTGGCACGTGCACAAGCGGCACACGGCGCGCGGCTGCGCAGCTGAGGGGGGGAAATCACCACATGGCGACCGAAGACCAGAACGCGGGCGAGCGCGTCATCCTGCCGTCCCTGGAGACGCCCACGCTCACCAAAGCCGAACTGGCGGAGCTGCTGTTCGACCGGCTGGGCCTGAACAAGCGCGAGTCCAAGGACATGGTCGAAGCCTTCTTCGAGATCGTGCACGGCACGCTCGTCGACGGCCGCGATGTGAAGCTGTCGGGCTTCGGCAACTTCAATATCCGGCGCAAAGCACCGCGCCCGGGACGCAATCCGCGCACCGGCGAGAGCATTCCCATCAAGGCGCGCAATGTGGTGACCTTCCACGCCAGCCACAAGCTGAAGTCAATCGTGCAAGGTGACACCCCGCCCGAAGGAGACTTCGAGTAGAGTCTAGCTTTCCCCTTGATCCCATTGATTTCAATGGAGAAAGCGCTCCCCGCCATACCAGCCAAGCGCTACTTCACCATCGGTGAGGTGAGCGACCTGTGCGGGGTGAAGCCGTACGTGCTGCGCTATTGGGAACAAGAGTTCACGCAGCTCAAGCCCATGAAGCGGCGCGGCAACCGCCGCTACTACCAGCACCACGAGGTGCTGCTGATCCGCCGGATCCGTGAACTGCTATACGACCAGGGCTTCACGATCAGCGGCGCTCGCAACCGCTTGTCCGACGCGGCTCTGCAAAGCCGGGCCGCAGCCGCCGAAGCGGAAGAGCTGGAAGATCAGTTGGCCAACGGCCACCCGTCCATCATCGAGACCGCCGCGGAACACCTGCGTGCATCGGGTTCGGTCGCGCCGACGGCGCCTGCTGCGCTGGCCGACGAAGGCCCATCGGTGGCCCTGGTGGAGGCCGACCTGCAGCAGTTGCGCACCGAGCTGTTGTCGATACGCGATCTGTTGTCGCTGTAGTCGTGCGCGGCGCGTGGCGCAGGCCGAAAGGGCCTGAATCTCATCGTATACTTTGCGGCTCAGTCGGGGTGTAGCGCAGCCTGGTAGCGCACTTGCATGGGGTGCAAGGGGTCGCGAGTTCGAATCCCGCCACCCCGACCAAAGTTGACCTGGGGCAGATCACGCAAGTGGTCTGCCCCTTTGTCATTGGCGCTGGCAAGACCGGCTCCCTCAAGACGGAGTGGACCTCATGGGCAAGCTGGCGCGGATCTACGTGGGTGTCGGTGGTTGGACCTTCGAGCCCTGGCGCGACAACTTCTACCCTGCCGGGCTGCCGCACGACCGCGAACTGGCCCATGCCAGCCGCCAGCTGAGTGCCATCGAGGTCAATGGCACCTACTACAGCAGCCAGAAGCCGGCCACGTTTGCCAAGTGGCGCGACGAGACACCCGACGGTTTTGTTTTCTCACTGAAAGCCTCTCGCTTTGCCACCAACCGCCGGGTGTTGGCGGAAGCCGGTGAATCGGTGCAGAAGTTTGTCGACAGCGGCATCGCCGAACTGGGTCCCAAGCTCGGCCCCATCGTCTGGCAGTTCGCACCCACCAAACGCTTTGACGAGGCGGACTTCGGCGCCTTCCTGCTATTGCTGCCGCCCAGCGTGCAAGGCCTGCCGCTGCGCCATGTGGTGGACGTGCGGCACGAGACCTTCAACTGCGCGGCCTACCTGAGCCTGGCGCGCCAGCATGGTGTGGCCACCGTGTTCACGGATTCCGACGACTACCCGCGCATGGCGGACATCACTGGCCCCTTCGTCTATGCACGTGTCATGCGTGCGGAGGCCGATCAGCCCGAGGGCTGCGCACCGGCCACGCTGGACGCTCTGGCGTCCTGTGCCGAGCAATGGCGGCAGGGCGGTGAACCTGCTGGCCTGCCACGCCTGGAGCAGCCGTTGCCGCCCCAGGCGCCACGGGACGTTTTCGTCTTCTTCATCTCCGGCGCCAAAGAAAAAGCGCCGGCCGCAGCGATGGCGCTGCGCCGGCGCGTGGACTGAGCCCGCGGCTGGCGAAGGCCCGAACGCGATTTCACGCGTGAGGGCTGAGTTCGCCTACTGGGACGCAGCGGAGGCCGGTGCTGCAGGCATGGCTGCCGCAGGCGCCGACGCGGCCGCCGGGGCCGCGTGCGTCTCTGCGGCCTTGGTCGCAGCGGTCATGGGCAGCAGCGGCACGATCAGCAGGGCCACGATGTTGATGATCTTGATCAACGGGTTCACGGCCGGGCCGGCGGTGTCCTTGTAGGGGTCGCCCACGGTGTCGCCGGTCACTGCCGACTTGTGCGCGTCGCCACCCTTCTTGTGCAGCTTGCCGTCGGCATCGGTGAAGCCTTCTTCGATCAGCTTCTTGGCGTTGTCCCAAGCGCCGCCGCCCGTGCACATGCTGATGGCGACGAAGAGGCCGGTGACGATGGTGCCCATCAGCAAGCCGCCCAGCGCGGCGGGACCGAGCAGCATGCCCACCAGGATGGGTGCGACCACCGGCAGCAGCGAAGGCACGATCATTTCCTTGATGGCAGCCGTCGTCAGCATGTCCACCGCAGCGCTGTAGTCGGGCTTGCGCTTGCCGGCCATGATCTGGCCGTCGGCGAATTGCTTGCGCACTTCCACCACCACTGCGCCCGCGGCGCGGCCTACGGCTTCCATAGCCATGGCGCCGAACAGGTAGGGGATCAGGCCGCCGATGAAGAGGCCCACGATCACCTTGTGGTCACTCAGGTCGAAGGCCAGGCTCATGCCCCGGGCCTCTAGTGCGTGTGTGTAATCGGCGAACAGCACCAGCGCGGCCAGGCCAGCGGAGCCGATGGCGTAGCCCTTCGTGACGGCCTTGGTGGTGTTGCCCACGGCGTCCAGCGGGTCGGTCACGTCGCGCACGCTTTTGGGCATTTCAGCCATTTCGGCAATGCCGCCGGCGTTGTCGGTGATGGGGCCATAAGCGTCCAGCGCCACCACAATGCCGGCCATGCTGAGCATGGAGGTGGCCGCAATGGCGATGCCGTACAGGCCACCGAGCTCGAAGGACCCCCAGATCGCGGCGCACACCGCGAGCACCGGCAACGCGGTGGACTTCATCGACACGGCAAGGCCGGCGA
>JANOAM010000495.1:0-7362 GCA_031411215.1 Betaproteobacteria bacterium | reverse complement strand
CGCAGCTGAAGGCCGCCCTGGCCGGAATTGCCAGGCTTCAGTTCGGAGCTGCGAACGAACTCCGCCGTGGGACCGGCCAGGATGCGTTCGCCGCCCTCCGGGCCCAGCGTGTCGGACGCGCTGAGGTAGGCGCCCACCGGGATCAACCGCGTCGGCTTCCACTCCAGGCCGAGGTAGGCGCCGAGCGTCAGCGCGTCGCTCAGTTGTAGGCTGCCCGAAAGCTTGGCCGTCGGCAGTGCCGTTTCCTTGGTCTGGGAGTTCGGCACCGACAGCAGCTTGATCAGGTCCGTGGGCGCCTGGCCGCCGGCGATGCCGTTGCCGCCGAAGAACAGGCTCTCGCCCCACAGCAGCGTGTGGCGGCCGAAGCGCACGGATGCGGCACGGTCCCCGAGTTCGAAGTTGCCGAACACAAAAGCATCCAGCACCTCGGCGTCGCGGCCCATGATCCTGCGCGTTTCGCTGGGGAACTCGTTCGCCGGCCGGTGGTTGGACGTGGCCGTGGTGTTGTCGGTGCTGCGGTTGTAGACCGAGTCGTACCAGGCGGCGGCCGACACGCGCAGACCGTAACGCGGCCCGACCACATCGAACTCCGTCAGCAGGTCAAGGCGGTTGGAAAACATCCCGCCCTTCTTGAAGTTGTTGTTGCCGTCGTTCTGGTTGATCGTCACCGGCGCAATGCTCGACAGTTCCGGCAATGGCTCTTTCAGCCGCACGCCGCCGCTGTAGCGCACGGTGGTGTCCCACCGGATCTTCAGGTCTGAGTCGCCAGCGTCGATCTCGATGGCGTTGGCGCCTGCGACCAGCAGCGTGGCGACGGCCATCGCCGTCAGGCGTGGCGTGAACTTGTGTGGCATGGGTTGTCTCCTCGGGGTTCGGGGTGTGTGAATGGGGAACTCAGGCGGGCTGCGCGACGGCTTGCGACAGCTGGCTCATCAACAGCGACAAATCGGCGCCGCTCTCGGGCTCAAGGTCCAGGCGCGCTGCGCGCAAGGCCAGCCCGTGGACGCGCTGCACGCGCTGCACCCGGCGCTGCTGGAAGTCTTCGAACAGCGCAGCGCGGTCGGAAGCGTCGGCGAGCAGGTCGCCCAGGACCCGTGCGTCCTCGATCGCCTGCGCGGCGGCTTGCCCAAAGTGCGGCGGCAGCAAGTGCGAACAGTCGCCCACGGCCAACACCGCACCACGGTGCCAAGGTGCTTCCAACAGGCCGGACCGAACCGGACGCAGAACCACGGGCGTGTCCGCCGAGATGTGTTTGGCCAGCGCCTGCACACGCGGGGCAAACGACCGCATCGAGTCGCGAATGTGGACATGCGGCGCCGCGGTCGTGTGGGACGGCGTCGGCTGCCTCAGCGCGAGGCCGGCTGCGTCGTTGCGAACCGGCACGATCACCAAGTGTTGGCCGGAACCGCCGAATGCGAGGAGGGGCCGGTCAAGGTCGACAGGCCGCTGGATCAGCGCATACCACCAGACCTGGCCGAAGTCCTCAGCCATGCCGGCATGCGGGAACAGTTGGGTGCGCAGTGCGCCCGCTGCGCCCGACGCCA
Source organism: Betaproteobacteria bacterium (assembly GCA_031411215.1). Classification (GTDB taxonomy): domain Bacteria; phylum Pseudomonadota; class Gammaproteobacteria; order Burkholderiales; family Burkholderiaceae_C; genus Rubrivivax. Next base: position 5,818 of record JANOAM010000495.1, on the reverse strand, counting down.
ACACCACCAAGTCCGCCTGGCTCTGCGCGCCACTGGCGAGCACGAGGCTGGCCTTCTCGCCCTGCATCTGGACCGAGACAACCCGTGCGCCACGATTCAACGAAGCGCCGCCGTTGGTCGCGGCGTGCTCAAGGATCTGATGCAGTTCGGATCGCTCGATGCCCAGGGCAGCTGGGTAGCGTGGTCCGGCGAGACTCTCGGTGGGCAGTTGATAGAGCACGCGCCCGTGTCGGTCCAGCACATCCACACCGTGGAAAGGAAAACCCGCACGCACGCACGCATCGCCCACGCCCAGCGCGACAAGATCGCGCAGCATGTTGGGAACCACTTCCACATGGCCGCGCCAGTTCGTCTGCTGATCCGCGTCGTCGAACACTTCAACGTGCAGGCCGCGACCGGCAGCGGCGACGGCACAAGCCAGGCCTGCCAGGCCGGCGCCGATCACGCACACGCGCTGAACGCGATGGCTCATGACGCCATTTCCTGGTGAGCAGAAGCAGGCTGCCGTGCAGCCTTGCGCGATGCCATTCGTTGTCTCCGGTCTTGTTTTGGCTAGGGTTGCCGAGAGATTACGAACTCGTCACTGATGCGCAAAATGGTTTGCATCCATTCGATCCATGGACGAGACGAATACTTTTCGGGTTAACCCTTTCCAATGCGTTTCAACAAGCTCGACCTGAACCTGCTGGTCGCTCTGGACGCCCTGCTCACGGAGCGCAACATCACGCGCGCCGCTGAACGGGTGCATCTGTCGCAATCAGCGATGAGCAATGCGCTGAGCCGGCTGCGCGAGTACTTCGACGATGAGTTGCTGGTCCAGGTCGGCCGCAAGATGGAACCCACGCCGCGTGCGGAGACGTTGCAGGAGGCGGTGCGTGATGTGCTGCTGCGCATCGACACCTCGATCGCCGCGGTGCCGCAGTTCGACAGCAGCACCTCCGATCGCGAATTCATCCTCTTCGTGTCCGACTACACGATGGCGATGCTCTTGCCACACGCCATGGCACTCGCGGCTCGACAGCGCAGCACGGTGCGCTTCAAGCTGCTGCCGCAGGTGACTTCACCGGCGCGCTCGCTCGAACGAGGCGAGGCCGACTTGCTGATCATCCCCAAGGCTTACTGCTCGCCGGACCACCCCGCCGAGGTGGTCTTCGCAGAAGAACATGTCTGCGTTGTCTGGAACGAGAGCACTGCGGCCCGAGCCGGCATGAGCTTCGAGCGCTATGCGGATGCAGGTCACGTGGTCATGGTGCCGACCGATTCCGGCCAACCCTCGTTCGAGGGTTGGTTCGTTCAACGCTTCGGTCTGTCGCGGCGCATCACCGCCACCACCTACAGCTTTGCATCGCTGCCGTTCCTCGTGGTTGGAACTGAACTGGTGGCGACCGTCCACGCTCGCATCGCCAGGTGCCTGGCGGCCGCGTTGCCGATCACGATCCTGCCTGTGCCGCTGCCCATGCCCGAGTTGGAGCAGGCGATGCAATGGCACAAGTACCGGGCAACGGATCCAGGCTTGATGTGGCTGCGTCAATTGATGAAGGACGCTGCAGCCGCCATGCACGCATCCGATGCCGGGCATGCGACTCCGGGTCAACCCTGATATTTGCGCGCTGAATCCGCCGCATGGAAACAACCCATTTTGCGTAGCTGATCCGGTTCCTTAGTCTTCTTCCTTTGTCAGCCGATGCACGGCCGACGTTGAAGGAGATGAACCACGATGGTCGCAACGGGAACGCACGCAAGCTTCGCGCTGGGCACCTTCTCTCTCGCAGGCTGCCCACCGTTCGCCGGCCTGGTGATGAGCGGCGACAAGGTGATCGCAGTCGATGCTCTGCGCGATCTGTGCCGTGAACTCGGCCAGCCGGTTATCGACGCGTCAACGACCTTGGCGCTGTTCGAACAATGGGCCACGGCCCTGCCGATGCTTCAGGCCGCTGCCAACGCGCTTGTCAGCCCGACGTCGAGTGCAGCACGCTTGGCCATCGAACGCATGGTGCCCATGAGCACGCTGAAGGTCCATGTGCCGGTGGCAGCGCGCCAGATCTTCATGAGTGGTGCCAATTACTTCAAGCACGTGGTCGATCTCGTCGTTGACATGGGGCCTGGCAAATCGCCGGGCACCGAAGGCATGAATCCCGTGCAGTTGCGTGCCTATGCCGAAGAGATGATGACCCGCCGCAAGACCGAAGGCTCGCCCTACGTCTTCAGCAAACCGGTGTCGGTGCTCAGCGGCGCCTTCGATCCCGTCGTGATTCCCTCCTTCGCCAAGCAGCCGGACTGGGAACTTGAACTGGCGGTGGTGATCGGTGCTCCAGCCCGGCACGTAAAAAACGCCGACGCGATGCGCTATGTGGCGGGCTACACCATCGCCAACGACATCACCAATCGCGACTGGGTCTGGGCCAAGGGCGACATGAAGGCGCTGGGCACCGACTGGCTGTCGGCCAAGTCGTGCCCCACCTTCCTGCCCGTGGGACCCTGCATCGTGCCGGCCTCTCAGGTGGCCGACCCGCAGGACTTGCAGATCCAACTCAAGCTCAACGGCCAGACCATGCAGGACGAAAGCACCAACGACATGATCTTCGGTGTCGCCAGACTCATCGAACACATCTCAAGCGTCGTGCAGCTGCTGCCTGGCGATCTGATCTGCACCGGCTCGCCGTCGGGCAACGGCACCCACTACGGCCGCTTCCTGCAACCCGGCGACGTCATGGAATGCTCCATCACGGGCCTGGGCATGCAGCGCACGCAAGTCATCGCAGAAACCCTCTAAACCCGCCCTAAAGAGACACCCTTCATGGCCATCATCGGTATTGAAACTATCTTGTACGGCGTCGATGACGTCGCCGAGTGCACGCGTTACTTCGAGGACTTCGGCCTGCCGGTGCTCGAACGCAGCGAGACGCACACGCACTTTCGCCTGGCCGAAGGCAGCAATGTGCTCATCCGCCACATCAGCGACCCGGCCATTCCGAAGAGCAAGCTCGTCGGCACCGGCGCGTGCGAAGTCATCTGGGGCGTTGATCGCCAGGACAGCCTGGACCGGCTGGTCAAGAGCCTCGGGCGCGACCGGGACATCAGCTTTGACGCCGACGGCACCGCCCATTGCCTGACCGACGACGGCCTGGCCATCGGCTTTCGCCTGTACGTGAAGACGCCGCTGAAGTCGTCGCCCGATCCGCTGAACTCGCCGGGCAACGTCAATCGCATCAACCAGCAACGCAAGTGGAAGGTGCGGGCACGGCCCCAGACCATCCAGCACGTGGTGTTTCAGGTGCCCGACCCCGAGACCTCATGGGCCTTCTACCGTGACCGTCTGGGCTTCAGGCTCAGCGACATCCAGAAGGGCTTCGGCATCTTCGCCCGCGGCGACGGCGCCACCGACCACCACAACATTTACTTCCTGAGCGCCAACCTGCCCTTCCCGGGTCTGGACGGCCAACTGCGCTTCGACCACGTGAACTACGGCGTCGAAGACATCGACGAGGTGATGATTGGCGCCAACTACATGGAACGAAAGGGCTGGCCGAAATCGACTTGGGGTCTGGGCCGCCATCGCATCGCTTCATCGGTCTTCATGTACCTGCCCTGCCCCACCGGCGGCCAGGCCGAGTACGGCGCGGACTCCGACCATCTGGACGACGCCTGGGTGCCCCGGGTGTGGAACCCGATGTTCGGGTTCTTCAGCTTCATCACGAACATGCAGCCCTTCATGCTGGATGCAGCGCCCTGGGAGTGGGAGTACGCACCGGGCTACACACCCGAGGCCAAGCCGCATCCGCAGTCGGGCCCGGGCGTGCCCAACGCTGCCTCGGCCGACCAGCCCAAGTAGCCGGCGGCCGCCATGTGGTTCCACCACTGCAATGACGCCGCCTGCTGTCCCGGCGACCGGTCCACCACGGACATCGCTTCGCGCAAGCGCGGCCGGCTCACCATCGACCTGCACTGCCATGCCCTGGTCCCCGCCGTGGAAGCGCTGGTGGCCGGACAGCCGCAGAAGGCTGCCGAGCCGGACATCATGCGGGCGACGATGGGCGAGGCCGCGGTGGCCCACAACAACGCCAAGATGCTACCGACCGCCGGCCCGCGCCTGACGCGCATCGAGCAGCGGCTGGCCGACATGGACGCGATGGGCGTGGACGTGCAGCTGGTCAGCCCGTCACCGACCCAGTACTACTACTGGGCCGAGCCCGACCTGGCCCAGCAGATCGTGCGCCAGCAGAACGAGGCGATTGCCGAACTCTGCGCCCGGCATCCCCAGCGCCTGGCCGGGCTGGGCACGCTGGCGCTGCAGCACCCGCAACTCGCCACCGAACAGCTGGAGCATGCCGTCAAGACCCTGGGCCTCAAGGGCGTCGAGATCTCAACCTCTGTCAATGGCAAGGAACTGGACGACCCCTCACTGCGCGCCTTCTGGGCCCGGGCCGAGGCTTTGGGCGCGCTGGTCTTCATCCACCCCTTCGGCACCACGCTGGGCCCACGCACGGCCACCCACTACCTGGTGAACACCATCGGGCAACCGCTGGAAACGACGATCGCGCTGTCACGCCTGATCTTCGGCGGCGTTCTGGATGCACAACCCGGCCTGAAGATCCTGGCCGCGCATGGTGGCGGCTATCTGCCCACCTACATCGGCCGCTCCGACCACGCCCACGCCGTGCGGCCCGAGGCTGCCGCCGATACCCGGCGCAGGCCCAGCGAGCACCTCAAGCGCATCTGGTTCGACAGCCTGGTGTACGACCCGACGGCCTTACGCCACCTGATCGACCGCGTTGGCGCGGCGCAGGTGGTGGTCGGCACGGACTACCCCTTCGACATGGGCCACTACGACATGCATGCGCTGGTTGACGCCACGCCCGGGCTCAGTGAACAAGAACGTGCGGCCATCCTGGGCGGCAATGCCGCTCAGTTGATCGGTTGGCACTGAACAAGGAGACACCATGAAAGCAAAGAAGATCCTGGTCATCGGCGGCGGCATCGCCGGCATGTGCGCGGCCATCGAACTGCGCAAGCGCGGCGCGCAGGTCGACCTGGTCGAGCTGGACCCGCACTGGCGCGTCTATGGCGCGGGCATCACGCTCAGCGGGCCGACCTTGCGCGCCTTCACAGAAGTCGGCGTCATCGACGCCATCATGGAGCGCGGCTGGTGCGCAGACGGTGCCGACATCTGCACGGCCACCGGCCAGAAGATCGGCGAACTGCCCACGCCCCGGACCGGGCGCCCTGACGTGCCGGGTGGTGGCGGCATCCTGCGCCCCATGCTCGCGCGCATCCTGCGCCATCACACGCTGGCCTCGGGCACCGCGGTGCGCTGCGGCACGAGCTTCCAGTCCATCGAGCCCGCAGGTGAAGACGTCATCGTCTCGTTCACCGACGGTCGCCAGGAACGCTACGACCTCGTCGTCGGCGCCGACGGCCTCCTGTCCAAAGTCCGTGAGGCGGTATTCCCGGAGGCGCCGAAGCCCCGTTACACGGGCCAGGGATCCTGGCGCGCCGTCGTGCCGCGCCCGCCCGAGATCCAGCGGGCGGCCATGTTCATGGGGCCGAGCATCAAGGCCGGCGTGAACCCGGTTTCCAAGGACGAGATGTACCTGTTCGTTACCGAGCCTCGCGAGACGGCCGAGTTCATCGACGAGCAGCTGTGGCCCGACACCCTGCGCGCGCTGCTGGCGCCATTCGGCGGCCCGATCGGTGTCATTCGTGACGGCTTGAACCCGCAGTCGCGCATCGTCTATCGCCCGTTCTGGGCCCTGCTTGTGCCGCCGGCCTGGCACCGCGGACGCGTCGTGATGATCGGCGACGCCGTGCATGCCACCAC
>JANOAM010000494.1:0-2876 GCA_031411215.1 Betaproteobacteria bacterium | reverse complement strand
GCCGCCTTGGTGGCCAGGCCGATGGCCGCGGCGCGCCCGCCGCCGCCGGGCTGCATCGGCGGGTTGGCGGCCATGCCGGGTTCTTCCCGCAGGCCGCGTGCACGCGCCAGGGCCTGGGCCAGGGCGGGGTCGTTGCGGTACATGGCTTCCAGGCGGGCCACCAGGTCCATGCCGGGTTCAGGCAACGCCGATGGTGCCCAGGTGTCCACGGCGCCGGGGCCGCGCAGCACCAGCGGCACGGCGGTTTGCAGGGCCACGGCTTTCAGCGGTGCGCCGCGTGGCCCCGTCAATGCCCGGCCCAACCAGCCGGTGCTGAGTTCGTAGGGCCGCGTGCCGCCGCTTTCCAGCACTTGCTGAGCGTCGAAGTGCGAACGTTCGCGGTAGGGCAGGCCCACCGCATGCATCACCGCCAGTTCGCCACGGCCGTACATGGCGTGCAGTTGAGGCAGCAGCGGGTTCAGCGCGAAGGTGCTGTCCAGCATCAGCGGGTCACTGGGGAACTGGCCCAGCACGCCGCGGGCTTCGGCGAAGGCTGGGTCGCCGACGGCGGGCACAGCCGTCAAGCCGTCCATGCCGCCGCGCAGGATGAACAGCACGAAGCGGTTGGCGTCGGGCGCGCTGGCTGTCGCAGCGACGCTCAGTGTGGCCCAGGGGACCAGCGTGCCAAGGAATGAAGCCTGGAGCAGGTATCGGCGTGTGGTCATGGCGGTGCTCCTTCAGCGACGTTGGAACTCGGGGGCCATCAGCAGGAGCGCCATGGCCTGCGGGCCGTCAGCCGCGCGTTCGATCTGGCGCAGCGTGTCGTCCTGCAGCAGCGGGCCCAGGCTGGCGCGCGCGATGGCACGGGCGTCGGCGTTGCGGCCCACGCGGTCGGCCACACGCGTGGCCCATTCGACGCGCTTCCAGACGGCGTCCGGGCCCAACCATTCTTCGGCGCGGTCGGGCCAGCCGGCGGGTGAGGGCGCAGCCTGCACACGTTGGCCCAGCAGGCCGATGGAGGCGTCGGCCTGGCGCGCGAAGGCCGCTTCACCGATCTGCAGCACCCGCACGGTGCTGATGACGAACTCTTCCGGCGTCTTCAGCTTGGCCGGCTGTGGCGCCCAGGCTTCGGGTGCTTCGACCAGTGTGCGGTGCAGTTGCGCCAGGTCACCACCCGTGCGCTTGAAGCTGGCTTCCAACCGCGCCACCAGGGCGGGCGGTGGGTCGTCGGCGACGAAATGCCGGGCCAGCTTGGTGCTGACGAAGCGCGCGGTGGACGGGTGCTGCGCCAGGTCGTGCAGCACGGCGTCCAGCGCGTCCGGGCCTTCGGCGTAGTGGCGGCCCAGCACGGTCTTGGGGCCGGGCTGGTGCCAGGGGGCTTCAAAGCGCACGGGGTCGGCGGCGGTACCGGCCGCCATCATGTCGCGCAGCGGCACGCGCCAGCCGGTCAGCACGCGGGCGAACTCGGTGACGTCGGCCTGGGTGTAGCCGCCCCAGCCGCCGTAGGCCGCACCACCACCGCTAACGCCCAAGGTGTGAAGTTCCAGGATTTCACGCGCCAGGTTCTCGTTGAGGCCGGTGACGCGTGGGCCCGGCACGCCCGCGGCCAAACGGCGGCCGGCCTGGCGCCTGACCAGCTGCGAATCAGGCCCCGCCGAGTTGTCGTTGTCCAGGTAGCGCAGCATGCCGGCGTGGTGCACCACGGCCTTCAGCAGGCCTTCAAAGCTGCCGTTGATGTTGGGACGTATGGCTTCGCGCTCAAAGGCACCCACCACACCGCGTGCGCTGGCCTTGGCCATGCTGACGGTGAAGTGGTTGGCCCAGAACAGCGCCAGGCGTTCGTTGAAGGGCTGGGTGCTCAGCGCGGCGGTGCTCAGCCGCGCGCGGATGTCGGCCTGCACGATGGCGCGGAAGTGCTCGCCAAACTGCTGTTCGGCCGGGCGCATGTCGGCAGGTTTGTCCGCAACCATGCTCTCGGCACGCTGGGCCGGCGGGTTGCGCCGCTGCTCTTCCAGGAACTGCGCATAGCGCTTGACGCCCTCGGCACCACTGGCCAGGCCCGTGCCGCGTTGCGGTTCGGCCGGCACCAGTTGCTGGAGCAGCCAGCCCTGGGCGTCGGCGCCCACGGTAGCCAAGCGCGCTTCGCCAAGGCCGAAGCGGTGGGCAGCGATCGCGGCAAGTGCGGCAGCGCGGGTTTCAGGCGTGGTCATGGCGAACCTCCATGACCACGAGTGTCGCGCAGCCCACCGCAAAGCGGCGTGGCTGGCGAGTGAAGAAAGGTTTACTTGGCCAGCAGGCGGTTCACTGCATCCACGTCGGTCGGTGCCAGCTGGCCGGAGGCCTGGCGCAGCTTGAGCGTGTTGACCATCACGTCGTAGCGCGCCTTGGCCAGGTCACGCTGGGTGGTGAACAACTGGGTCTGGGCGTTCAGCACGTCCAGGTTCACACGCACGCCCACCTTGTAGCCCAGCTGCGTGGCTTCCAGTGCCAGCTTGCTGGACGATTCCGCCGCTTCCAGCGCCTTCACCTGGGCCAGGCCGGACTGCACGCCAAAGTACGCCACGCGCGTGCCGCCGGCCACGCCGCGCCGCGCCGCTTCCAGGTCCTGCTTGGCCTTTTCTTCCAGCGCCAGCGTTTCCTTGATGCGGTTCTGCACCGACCCGCCGCTGAACAGCACCCAGTTCATCTGCACGCCCACGCTGCCCACGGTGGTGGTGCCGGTGCTGCGGCTGTAGTTGGGCAACTGGCCACGTGCGTCAGACCCGCTGACCGAAGCCACCGCGTCCACGGTGGGCAGCGTGCCGGCGCGGGCCTTTTGCGTTTCCAGCTGGGCCACTTCCAGGCCCACGCGCGCGCGGCGCACGGTGGGGTGCTGCTGGTCGCCCACGGTGACCCAT
>JANOAM010000493.1:0-7887 GCA_031411215.1 Betaproteobacteria bacterium | reverse complement strand
CAGCTCACCGGTCCAGCCGTAGGCGCGCGCCAACGCTGCAAAGTCCGGGTTGAAGAGGTCGCTGCCGCTCACGCGCGCCGGGTAGTCGCGTTCCTGGTGCATGCGGATGGTGCCGTAGGTGCCGTTGTCCACCACGATGCTGAGCAGCTTCTTTGCGCCGTAACCGGTGGCGGTGGCCAGTTCCTGGCCGTTCATCAGGAAGTCGCCGTCGCCGGCCACGTTGACCACCCAGCGCTCAGGGTGCAGAAGCGCAGCGCCCACGGCCGCAGGCAGGCCATAACCCATGGCGCCGGACGTCGGCGCCAGTTGCGTGCGCCCGTGGTGCTGCAGGCCCGGATGGCGGCAGTAGCGGTGCAACCAGCCGCTGAAGTTGCCGGCGCCGTTTGTGTAGACGGTGTCTTCGGGCAAGTGGCGCTGCACAGTCTTGATGACCACGGCCATGTCCAGTGGCTCCACGGCAGGCGCGACCAGATTGGCCTCGTAGTCGGCCTTGGCGGATGCGGCGTGGGCGAGCCACGGCAGCTCAGTCGGTGCGGTCAGCGCTTCCAGCGCCTTGGCCGCGGCGGCGGTGCCGGACTGCAGCATCAGGTCCGCGCTGTAGACGCGGCCCAGCTCCTCGGCGCCGGGGTGGATGTGCACCAGCCTCTGCGTGGGGCGCGGAGCGGTCAGCAGCGAATAGCCCTGCGTTGTCATCTCGCCCAGGCGGATGCCCAGCGCGATGACCAGGTCGGCGTCCTTGACGCGCGCCACCAGCTTGGGATTGGTGCCTATGCCCACGTCGCCCGCGTAGAGCGGGTGGCGGTTGTCAAACGTGTCCTGGAAGCGCCAGGCACAGGCCACGGGCAGCTGCCAGTTCTCGGCGAAACGTTGCAGCGCGTTGGCCGCTTCGGCGTCCCAACCGGAGCCGCCGGCAATCACGATGGGGCGTTTGGCCGCCACCAGCATCGCACGCAGGTCACGCAGCCCGCCCGGCGCGGGCCAGGCGCGCACCGGCTCGCTGCGTGGCAGCACGGGCGCGGCCGTCAGCGTGGTCAGCATGTCCTCGGGCAGCGACAGCACCACCGGGCCGGGCCGCCCTTGCATGGCCGTGTGGAAGGCGCGGGCAACGTATTCGGGCAGGCGGTCGGCGCTCTGGATCTCGGCCACCCATTTGGCCAAGCCCAGCGTGCCGGGGCTGAACATCTGGCGGTAGTCGATTTCCTGGAAGGCTTCGCGGTCGCGCTGGTCGCTGGCCACCTGGCCTATGAACAACACCAGCGGCGTGGAGTCCTGGAAGGCCGTGTGCACGCCGATGCTGGCGTTGGTGGCGCCGGGACCGCGCGTCACGAAACACACGCCGGGGCGGCCGCTCAGTTTGCCCTGCGCATCGGCCATGAACGCGGCGCCGCCTTCCTGGCGACAGGCGATGAAGCGGATGCGCTCGCGGTGTTCGTGGAAGCCGTCCAGCACGGCCAGGTAACTCTCGCCAGGCACGCCGAAGCAGGTGTGCACGCCTTGTGCGATCAGCGCTTCAACCAGGGCGTGGCCCGCCATGCGGGGTGGTGTGGGGGTTGTGCTCATGGCCACGAGGATAAGCGGGCCCGGCAGCGCGGTGGGCACCACGCAGGTACGATGCCCGCCCTGCACTCCCCACCCTCCCGCCCCCTCCACAGCCCACGGCCATGACCCAGGTTCTCTTCGACTACACCCGGCAAGACGCCACCGGCAGCAGCTGCACCGCGCAGGCCTGGGCCAAGGTGCCGCAAGCGCTGTCGCCCGCCGAGCGCCAACGCACGCGCGAACGTGCGGCCGAACTGCTGAAGTCCCAGGGTGCCGTTCTGGTGGCGCACTACTACGTGGACGGCGACCTGCAGGACCTGGCGCTGGCCACCGGCGGCATGGTCGCCGACTCGCTGGAAATGGCCCGCTTCGGCCGCGACCACCCGGCGCAGACCCTGGTGGTGGCCGGTGTGCGTTTCATGGGCGAGAGCGCCAAGATCCTGTCGCCCGACAAGCGGGTGCTGATGCCGGACCTGGACGCCACCTGCTCGCTGGACCTGGGCTGCCCGCCCGGGCCCTTTGCCGAGTTCTGCGACGCCCACCCGGACCGCACGGTGGTCGTCTACGCCAACACCAGCGCTGCGGTGAAGGCGCGTGCCGACTGGATGGTGACCAGTTCCTGCGCGCTGGCCATCGTCCAGCACCTGTTGGACCAGGGCAAGAAGATCCTGTGGGCACCCGACCGCCACCTGGGCCGCTACATCCAGGACCAGACCGGTGCCGACATGCTGCTGTGGAACGGCGCCTGCATCGTGCATGACGAATTCAAGGGCCTGGAGCTGGACCTGTTGAAGCGCCAGAACCCCGGCGCGCTGGTGCTGGTGCACCCCGAGTCCCCCAAGAGCGTCGTGGAGCAGGCTGACGTGGTGGGCAGCACCACCCAGCTGCTCAACGCGGTGATCCAGGGCAGCGCGCCGGCCTACATCGTGGCCACGGACAACGGCATCCTGCATCGCATGCGGCAACTGGCGCCGGGCAAGGTGCTGATCGAAGCGCCCACCGCCGGCAACAGCGCCACTTGCAAGAGCTGCGCGCACTGTCCCTGGATGGCCATGAACGCGCTGCAAGGCGTGGTGGCCTGCCTGGAGCAGGGTGTGGGCGAGATCCAGGTCGATGAGCCCACGCGCGTCAAGGCGGCCGGTTGCATCGAACGCATGCTGGACTTCGTGAAGCAGAACCCGGCCAGCCTGGCCACGCCCCAACGGGGCTTTGTGAAGAACATGGGCGCGGCTTAACCCGGGCGATTCAACGGCCGATAACCGGGCGAGCCCCAATCACGCGGGCGGAGTCAAGCCCATGACCGCTGTCCACGTTCTCGATTTCACGTCCGTCCGCAACCACAACGAACGCGCCGTTCACGAGGCTGTCTCCCGTGAAGCGTCGCGCCACCCGGGCCTGGCCCACGACGCGGAACTGCTGGCCGACGTGGCCTGTGTGGCCCTGAACCGGCTGCCGCCGCGCTACATCCGCCACGAAGTGGACTTCGTGTTCTATCTGAGCGAACGCGAACGCTCGGAAAACGAACGGCAGATCCAGGAGTCGGTGGAATACGCCTTCGGCTTCGTGCAGGCCCGCACGGCGATGCGTGCGCGCGGCTGACGACACCAGCCCACCCGGTCTTCCAGACAGACCGGCCCGTGCCCGAAGCCCCTTGACCCACACCCATGCTGCCAGCGCCCCTTCCTGATCTGCGGACCGTCGTGATGGTCACGGGCGCCATGGCTTGCGTGATGTCGCTGGTCCTTCACCTGCAGCGCCGCGGCTACCCTGCGTCGGTTCACGGCCTGGGCCACTGGGCCCTGGGGCCGCTGACGGCCCTTGGCGCCAGCGTCCTGATCGGACTGCGTGGCATGGTTCCGGACATGCTGTCGCTGGGTGTCGCCAACGTCCTGGTGTTCCAGTCCGCGTTCCTGTTCCTGGCGGGCACTTGCCACTTCCTGGGTCGGCCGCTGCACCGCGCAGTGCTGCCTCTGCAAGCCGTGGCCTCGGGCCTGATCCTTTGCCGGGTCATCACTGCCGAAACACCGTACCCGGACAGGGTGATGATCATGTGCGCGCTGCTGGGTGGGCTCTGTGCCTGGCATGCCTGGGTGATCTGGGCCCAGTCCCGAAAAAGTGTTGCCAGCTGCTTCACGACCGCGGCGCTGGCCCTGCAGTCGGCGGTCTTCCTGCTGCGCGGCGCGACGGCCGCAACGCTGTCGCCCGACGAAGGCCTCTTCTCCCCGTCGCCCATGCAGGCGGTCTACCTGCTCAGCCACAGCTTCGGCCTGCTGCTGGTGAGCATCGGCGTCGTGCTCATGGCGTCGGAGAAAAGGCGCGAGGAACTGCAGCAATTGGTCACCCGGGACAGCCTCACCGGCGCCCTGACGCGCCGAGCACTGTTCGAAGGCGGTGAGTCGGAACTGGCGCGCAGCCGGCGCAATGGGCAACCGCTGTCGGTGCTGATGCTGGACCTGGACTTCTTCAAGACTGTCAACGACCTGCACGGCCACCGCGTCGGCGACCTGGTCATCCGCGACTTCGTCGCCCGTGTCCAGACCCTGCTGCGACGGCCGGCCATGCTGGGCCGCTATGGCGGCGAGGAGTTTGTCGTCGTGCTGCCGGACACCGATCTGATGCAGGCACGCCTGGTCGCCGAGCGCATACGCGAGAGCGAGACGACCGACGCGTCGCTGCCACGCTGCCTGGTGAGCATAGGCGTGGCCACGGCGGCCGCGTCGGACACGGAGTCGCTGGACGCGCTGATCGACCGCGCCGACCTGGGCCTGTACCAGGCCAAGGCGCAGGGCCGCAACCGTGTGGCCTGGGTGGAGAGCGCCGCCAGATGGACCCGACCGGTCAGCCTGGAGCTGCATCCATGAAGCCGGCACATGCCTGGTGGCCTTTTCACGCGGGTGCCCACGGCCATTCGCTGAAGACACGCATCACGCTGGTCACCCTGATGACCTTCGTGCTGGCCATCTGGGGGCTGGTGGCCACCATGAGCCACACCCTGGAACGCGAACTGGTGGGCCTGCTGGGCACGCAGCAGCTGGCCATGGCTTCCGTGATCGCCACCGAGGTTGAACACGAAATCACGGAACGCCTGGAAGCGCTGGAACAGGTGGCCGCGGGCATTGATGCCGACGACCTGGTCAATCCGGCGCAGCTGCAAAGGAAGCTGAGCGGCTACATGGTGTTCCAGCGCCTCTTCAACGGCGGCAGCTTTGTCACCGGCGCCGACGGCACGGCCGTGGCCACCTACCCGGAACACGTCAAGCGCCAGGGCATCAACTACCTGGACCGCGACTACATCAGCAAGGCCGCCAGCGAAGGGCGGGTGACGATAGGCAGGCCCGTGATGGGGCGCAAGGTGGCCGCACCCATCGTGGGCGTGGGCGCACCCATCCGCGACCAGCAGGGCCGGGTCATCGGTGTGGTGGCCGGCGTCATCAACCTCGGCACGTCCAGCTTCCTGGAGCATGCCGGCTACAGCAAGGTCGCCGACGGTGGCAGTTACCTGCTGCTGGACGCACAGCACCGCATGGTGCTGGCCGACACCCAGAACAAACGCGTGATGTCGCGGCTGCCGGAGCCGGGCGCCAACGCCATGCTGGACCGCCTGCTGCAAGCGCAGCAGGGCACCGAAATCTTCGTCAACCCGGCGGGCGTGGAGGTGCTGGCGTCCGTGCGCGCGGTGCCGGTGGCCGGCTGGTTTGTGTCGGTCCAGCTGCCCACGGTGGAAGCGTTCGCGCCCATACGTGCGCTGCAGCGGCGGCTGCTGGTGACAGCCCTGCTGCTGACGGCGCTGGCCGGCTCGCTGGTGTGGTGGCTGCTGAGCCGCGAACTGGCGCCGCTGCTGGTCACCGCCGAGGTGCTGGGCAGCCACCCGACCGACCAGGCGACACCGGTCGCGTTGCCGATGACACGCAGCCGCGAAATCGACCAGCTCATCGGCGCCTTCAACGGCCTGCTGCACACGCTGGCCGAACAGCAGTCCGCGCTGAACGACCGCGAGACCCTGTACCGCACGGCCTTCCGCACCAACCCCGACGCGGTCAGCATCACCCGGGTGGCGGACGACCGGGTGATCGATGTCAACGAGAGTTTCCTGCAGCTTTTCGGCTGGACGCGCGAAGAGGTGCTGGGCCAGACCACGCACGCACTGGACCTGCGGCTGCAGGGCGGTGGGCGGCCGGGCTTCTTCGTGGCCCTGCGCGGCACTGACCAGGGCCGCGACCTGGAAGTCGAGGTGCTGACACGCCAGAACGAGCTGTTGCACACGCTGGTATCCGTGTCTGGCATCACGCTGGCCGGCCAGCCCTGCCGCTTGACCATGGCGCACGACGTCACCGAGCGCAAGGCCGCGGCCGACCAGATCCACCGCTTGGCCTACGCCGACCCCTTGACCCAACTGCCCAACCGCCGCCTGCTGATGGACCTGCTGCAGCAGTCCATCGACCGCTGCTTCAACCGCCGCCAGTTGGGTGCGCTGATCTTTGTCGACCTGGACGACTTCAAGACCCTCAACGACACACGCGGCCACGACCAGGGCGACCTGCTGCTCGTCAACACGGCACGCCGCCTGCGCGCCTGCGTGCGCAGCGGGGACACGGTGGCACGGCTGGGCGGCGACGAATTCGTGGTGCTGCTGGAGAACCTGGGTCCGCGCGCGGAAGAGGCGAACCTGCACGCGCAGCGCCTGGCCGAACAGCTGCTGGCCGTGCTGAGCACGCCCAGTGGGTTGGACGGCCACGAGCACCACGGTTCGGCCAGCCTGGGCTATGCGCTCTTCGGCGAACAGTGCGAGAGCACCGCCGAACCGCTGAAGCGCGCCGAGCTGGCCATGTACCAGGCCAAGGCCAGTGGGCGCAGCGGCCTGTGCGGCTTCGACCCGCTGATGCAGGCCGCCGTCAACACCCGCGTGGCGCTGGAGGCCAGCTTGCGCCAGGCCCTGGAACTGGGCCACTTCGTGCTGCACTACCAGGTGCAGGTCGACCAGCCGGCGCGGGGCGCGGACGCCGCGAACGACGCGAACGACACGAACGACACGAACAACAGACAAGGGCCGCGTGTGCTGGGCGTGGAGGCCCTGCTGCGCTGGCAGGACCCGGTGCGCGGCATGGTGTCACCCGCCGAGTTCATCCCGGTGGCCGAGTCCAGCGGCCTCATCGTGCCCCTGGGCACCTGGGTGCTGGAGGCGGCCTGCCACCAACTGGCCCGCTGGTCGCAAGAACCTGCGCTGGCGCGGCTGAAGATGTCGGTCAACGTCAGCGCCCGGCAACTGCACAGCGAGGACTTCGTGGACGTGGTTCGGCAGGTGCTGGCCGACACCGGTGCACCGCCGGGGCGCCTGATGCTGGAACTCACCGAGAGCCTGCTGGTCAGCAACATCGAAGACACCATCGCCAAGATGACCGCCATCAAGGCGCTGGGCGTGGGCTTCTCGCTGGACGACTTTGGCACCGGCTTCTCTTCGCTGTCCTACCTCAAGCGGCTGCCGCTGGCCCAGCTGAAGATCGACCGCAGCTTCGTCAAGGACGTGCTCACCGACACCAACGACATGGCCATCGCCAAGATGGTGGTCGCACTGGGCAGCACGCTGGGCCTGGCCGTGATCGCGGAAGGTGTGGAGACGACGGCCCAGCGCGAGGCGCTGGCCGCCCTGGGTTGCACCCACTACCAGGGTTATCTGTTCGGCCGGCCGCTGCCGGCTGCGGCGCTGGAACAGTCGCTGCAGGTGCGCACGCCGGCCTGACAGTCAACTGGCTAGCGCTCGCTGCGTGCGGGCCTTGTCAGCACGGTGGGAAAGCTCACCGGCAATGCGTGCGGGAAGTCGCGGCTGTAGTGCAGTCCCCGGCTCTCATGCCGGTGCAGGGCGGACTGCACGATCAGCTCCGCACACTCCACCAGGTTGCGCAGTTCCAGCAGGTCGCGGTTGACGCGGAAGTTGGCGTAGTAGTCGTCAATCTCGTCGCGCAACAGCTTGATGCGGTGCAGCGCGCGTTCCAGCCGCCGCGTGGTGCGCACGATGCCCACGTAGTTCCACATCAACAGGCGCAACTCGTCCCAGTTGTGGGCGATGACGACTTGCTCGTCGGCGTCTTCCACCTGGCTTTCGTCCCAGTGCGGCAACGCCGGGTCGGCTGCGGCCGGCAGCGCCATGATCGCCTGGGCGCAGCTGAAGCCCAGCACCACACATTCCAGCAGCGAGTTGCTGGCCAGCCGGTTGGCGCCGTGCAGGCCCGTGTAGGTGGTTTCGCCCACCGCAAACAGGCCCGGCAGATCGGTGCGGCCTTCCAGATCCGTCACCACGCCGCCGCAGGTGTAATGCGCGGCCGGCACCACGGGAATGGGCTGCTTCGCGAT
>JANOAM010000492.1:0-10455 GCA_031411215.1 Betaproteobacteria bacterium | reverse complement strand
CGTCACCAGCGGGATGAAGGACGCACGCAGCGTGCGCAGGAAGATGAACACCACCAGGGCCACCAGCACCACGGCTTCCAGCACGGTGGTGTACACGGCCTTGATGGACCGGTCTATGAACACCGACAGGTCGTTGGCCTGTAGCACCGTCACGCTTGCCGGCAGGTCGCGCTGCAACTGTGGCATCAAGGCCTTCACACCGGCCGCCACTTCCAGCGGGTTGGCCGTGGCGTTGCGGATGATGCCGGTGCTGATGCTGGGCACGCCGTTCAGGCGCACACGGCTGCGCTCGCTGGCGGCCGCCTCTTCCACCCGCGCCACGTCGCGCAAGCGCACGGTGTAGCCCACCACGGTCTTGAGCGCGATGTCGCTGAATTGCGCCACCGAGTTGAGGTCCGTGCGTGCGGTCACGCTGAATTCACGTTGCTGGCTTTCGATGCGGCCCGCAGGAACCTCCAGGTTCTGCCGGCGCAGGGCGTCTTCCACGTCCTGCACGGTGAGCTTGTAGGACGCCAGCTGGTCGGTATCCAGCCAGATGCGCATGGCATAGCGGCGGTCGCCGCCGACCTGCACGTCGGCCACACCGGGCACGGTCTGCAGGCGCGGCTTGACGACGCGGTTGATCAGGTCGGTGAGCTCCAGCACGCCCATCGTTTCGCTGGTGTAGGCCAGCCAGATGGTGGGCGTGGCGTCGGCCTCCACCTTGGCGATGATGGGTTCGTCCACGGCCGCAGGCAGCCGGCCGCGCACGCGGGCGACACGGTCGCGCACCTCGGCCGCGGCGGTGTCCGGGTCCTTGCTGAGCTTGAAGCGCACCGTGATCTGGCTGCTTTCGGTGCGCGACACGCTGGTCATGATGTCCACGCCGTCGATGCCGGCAATGGAGTCTTCCAGCGGCTTGGTCACCTGGGATTCGATGACCTCGGACGACGCACCCAGCAGCCGCGTGGAGACGTTGACCAGCGGCTCGTCGATGCGCGGGTACTCGCGCAGGCTCAGCTGCTTGAACGACACCAGGCCCACCAGAACCAGCAGCAAGGACATCACGGTGGCCAGCACCGGGCGGCGGATGGAGGTTTCGGACAGTCGCACGTGCGGCTCCTGGTCAGCCCGCGGCAGGCTTGTCGGCGCGCCGGGCAGCTGACGCCGCGGGGCTTGCCGGTTTGGCAGGCGCTGCGCCGGCACGGCTGAGGTCGACCACGCGCACCGGCAGCGTCTCGCTGCGCAGCAGCCGGCCATGGCCGGCGGTGACCACGGTGTCGCCGGGCTTCAGCCCCTGCAGCACCTCCACCTTGCCGGGCAGCCGCAGCCCCAGGCGCGCCTCCAGCCTGCGCGACAGCTTCTTGCCGTCGGCACCGTCTTCGATACGGAAGATGTACTGCTTCTCACCCAGCGGCACCAGGGCTTCCTCGGGCACCACCACGGCACCCTCGCGCACCGAAAACACCACCCGCGGCCGCGCGAACATGCCCGGGCGCAGCACCGAACCCGGGTTGCTGACCTGGGCCAATACCTGCAGGGCCCGGCCGTTGGTGTCGACCTGCGAATCGGTGGCCTGCACGCGGCCCTTGAAGCTGCGGCCTGGCAGGGCGTCCACCGTCAGGTCCACCACCTGGCCGGGTTTGAGCCGGTCCACATAACGTTCGGGCACTGCAAATTGAACGGTCATGGACGACAGGTCTTCCAGGTTGACCAGGTCGGCGCCGTCCTTCACGTAGTCGCCCACGTCCACGATGCGCAGGCCGGTGGTGCCGTTGAACGGAGCCAGCACCTTCATGCGCGCCAGCTGCGCCCGGGCCAACGCGACCTGCGCGTCGGCCACTTCCAGCGCGGCGGCGTTCTGGTCGACGGCACTCTGGCTGACGAAGCTTTGCGCCAACAGTTCGCGGCTGCGCTGGAGGTTGGTGCGCGCGATGCTCGCCTGGGCTTCGGCCTGCTTCATCTGGGCCTGCTGCAGGGTGTCGTCCAGCTGCACCAGCAACTGGCCCAGGCGCACACGTTCTCCGTCCTTGAAGCCCAGCTTGGAAACCCGGCCGCTCACCTCAGGCCGCAGCATCACGCCTTGTGCGGACTTCAAGGAGCCCACGGCCAGCACGTCATCGGTCAGGGTGGCGGTCTCGGCCTTGGCCACTTCCACGGGCGCAGGCCCCGCGGCCGGCCCCGGGCCTGCCGGCCCACGCGGCGCGGCGCCCGACGCGGGCTGCATGGCAGCGGCCGCGTCCATGGGCTTGCTAGGCTGGTGTTGCCACCACCACGCGGCGGCGCCGGCCAGCACCACGCCGACAACGGCCACCAAGGAATGGATCTTCTTCACAGGCAAGTCTCAGGCTCGAAAGAGGCAGCCTGCGACTGTAACCAGCCGGCAACAGTTCTGCCGCGTGCGGGACTCTCAGATAGCCGAGTCCACACCCTTGTTCGCCAGCCGGTCGGCGCGCTCATTGCCAGGGTCGCCGGAGTGGCCCTTGACCCAGCGCCATTCCACCTGGTGGCCGGCATTCAATTCGTCCAGCCGCTTCCACAGCTCCACGTTTTTCACCGGCTTCTTGTCGGCGGTCTGCCAGCCGCGCTTCTTCCAGCCGTGGATCCAGGTGGTGATGCCGTCCTTCACATACGAACTGTCCGTGTAGACGGTGACGCTGCAGCGCCTTGTCAACGCAGCCAGCGCCTGGATCACCGCGGTCAGTTCCATGCGGTTGTTGGTGGTGAGCTTCTCGCCACCGAACAGTTCGCGTTCGGCCTCGCCCGACCTCAGCCACGCGCCCCAGCCGCCTGGGCCGGGATTGCCGCGGCAGGCACCGTCGGCATAGATCACCACTTCCTTGGCCTGCTCACTCACGTCGCCACCCATCAAGTCTCCATGTCCGCACGTTCACGGTGGCGCTGATGACGATTCGCCACCACGGCCGGGGCTGACGCGGGCTTGCGGCGCTCGTTGCGCGCCAGGCCCACCAGTCGCATGCCTCGCACCCGCTTCACCGCCACCAGGAAATACACCGAACCCAGCACGGGCCACCAGCGGTCGCCCACGCCGTCCATCCAGGCAAAACGTTCCAGCCAGGCTTCCGATTTCAGCGGCGGCCGCCAGCAGCCGAAGCGGCCCACCTCCACTTCAAAGCTCAACAGGCGCAGCCAGTCGCGCAACCGCCAGTAGCCGATGAAGTCACCGCTGCTGGGCAGGTACAGGCGCTGTTCGCGCGCCAGGCCCATGCCGCGCTTCATGTGGCCCGCGCGCTGGCGCAAGCCCCACAAGCTGGCCGGGTTGAAGCCGGCGATGACGACACGGCCTTCGGGTACCAGCACACGCTCCACTTCGCGCAGCGTTTCGTGCGGGTCTCGTGCCAGTTCCAGCGCGTGCGGCAGCACGGCCAGATCGATGCTGGCGTTGGGAAAGGGCAGCGCGTCGTACTCGCTGTGCAAGCTGATAGGCTCGGGGGGCGGCAGCGTGCTGATCTGGCTGTCGCGCTGCGGCGGCAAGGCCAGCGCCTCGGGCGTGTAGATCGTGTCGGTGGTGACCCAGCGGTGCGGCATGCGGTTGGCCCGCAGCCCTTCGATTTCCGGCAGGCCGATCTGCAGCGCGTGGAAGCCGAACACATCGGCCACCGCATGGTCCAGACGGTCCTGTTCCCAGGCCAGCAGGTAGCGCCCCGGCGGCGTCTGCAGCCATGACCCCAACTCTATAATCGACTGCTCTCGCGTCATGAATCTTCTTGCGCTGCCTGCCTTCGCCGACAACTACATCTGGATGTTGCATGACGGCGCACGCGCCGTGGTGGTGGACCCGGGTGATTCGGCACCCGTCGTGGACGCGCTGGACCGGTTGAAGCTGAGCCTCGTGGGCATTCTAGTGACCCACCACCATGCCGATCACGTCGGCGGCATTGACGCCCTGCGCCCGCTGCTGAACGGCCCCGTGCACGGCCCCGCCACGGAACGCATCCCCACGCCTTTCATCCCCCACAGCGAAGGTGATGTGGTGGAGATCCTGGGCCTGCGCTTCAAGGTGCTGGACGTGCCCGGTCACACCGCCGGCCACATCGCCTACGCGCAGCTGAATGAGCCCACCGCGCCGCTGCTCTTCTGCGGTGACACGCTGTTCTCCGGCGGCTGTGGCCGCCTGTTTGAAGGCACGCCGGCGCAGATGCACCAGTCGCTGTCCAAGTTCGCCGCCTTGCCCGGCGATTCACGCGTCTGCTGCACGCACGAATACACGCTGTCCAATCTGCGTTTTGCGGCGGCGGTGGAGCCGGCCAACGAATCCGTCATGGCCTACGCCGCACTCTGCCAGGCCACACGCGCAGCCGGCCAGCCCACGCTGCCGTCCAACATCGCGCTGGAACTGCAGATCAACCCCTTCCTGCGCTGCAGCCAGCCCGACGTGGTGGGCATGGCGCGCAGCAAGGGTGCGGCAGACAGCAGCGCCGTGGCCGTGCTGGCCACGCTGCGCGAATGGAAGAACAACTTCTGATGGCGCTGCGCCGCGCCAGCCTGGTGTTGCTGTCGACGCTGGTGTTGTCGGCCTTGGCCGCAGGCTGCGCCACGGTGGAGCCGGAACCTGCACCGCAACGTGTGCTGGCCACGCCGGTCGAACTGCCGCCGGCGCGGCCACCCACCGTGGCACCAGCGCCCGTAGTCGCCCCGGAAGAGCCGGTCTACCTGCCGCCCGGCCCGCCGCCCCCACGGGGCCGCCTGGACCCAGGTCAGGACGCCGAACGCAGCAGCCTCTGGGTCCGCATCCGCGGCGGCTATGCCATGCCTGACCTGGACGGCGACCGGGTGCAGAAGTGGGAACAGTTCTACGCCCGCCAGCCCGACTACGTGCAGCGCATGGTGACGCGTGGCGGGCGCTACCTGTTCCACATCGTCGAAGAGCTTGAGAAGCGCAAGATGCCGGCCGAGCTGGCCCTGCTGCCCTTCATCGAAAGCGCCTTCAACCCGCAGGCCATGTCACGCACCCGCGCGTCCGGCATGTGGCAGTTCATGCCCGCCACCGGCAAGGACTTTGAACTGCGCCAGAACGTCTTCCGCGACGACCGCCGCGGCGTCCTGGCCTCCACCCGCGCGGCGCTGGACTACCTGCAGCGCTTGCACACCATGTTCGGTGACTGGCACCTGGCGCTGGCCGCCTACAACTGGGGCCAAGGCAACGTGCAGCGCGCACTGGACCGCAACCGCCGCGCCGGTCTGCCGCAGGACTACCTGAGCCTGCGCATGCCCGACGAGACACGCGACTACGTGCCCAAGCTGCAGGCGATGAAGAACATCGTCGGCATGCCGGCGCGTCTGGGTCTGAAGCTGCCCGAACTGGAGAACCACCCTTACTTCCTGGGTGTGCCCATAGACCGCGACATCGACGTCGCCCTGGCTGCGCGCCTGGCTCACCTGCCGCTGGACGACTTCCTGGCCTTGAACCCGCAGCTGGACAAGCCCGTGATCCTGGCCGCGGGCACGCCGCAGGTGCTGCTGCCCTACGACAACGCCAACCAGTTCATCCGCGAACTGCCTCTGGTGCGCGGGCCGCTGGCCAGCTGGACGGCCTGGGTCGCGCCCAAGAGCCTGAAGCCCGCAGAGGCCGCCAAGCTGGTGGGCATGAGTGAATCGGACCTGCGCGACGTCAACCGCATACCGCCGCGCATGGTGGTGAAAGCCGGCTCCACGCTGCTGGTGCCGCGCGGTGCGCATGCCACCCAGGACGTCAACGAACATCTCGCCGACCACGCCAACCTGCTGCTGACGCCCGAGAGCCGGCCGCCGCGCAAGGTGGCCTTCAAGGCCGGCAAGAACGGCGACAGCGTGGCCGCGGTGGCCAAGCGTTACCGCGTCAGCGCGGAACAAGTGGCGTTGTGGAACAACACCACCGCCACGGCCCGCTTCAAGGCGGGCCAGACCGTCACGGTGATGACGGCCGCACCCGCACCGGCGCGCAAGCTGGCCCAGGCCGGGACACGCACAGGCACGGGCGCCAAGGCCACGCCGCGCACGGGCAACAAAGCCAGCAAACCGGTCAGCCGCGTGCGTGTCGCCCAGGCCCGCTCATTGCGGAACTGAAGAAGTGAAAAGGCCCCGCACGCGGGGCCTTTGACGAAGAGCCGCTGGTCAGGCCGCGCCCAGGAAGTCCTTCTTGCCGATCTCCACGCCAGCGTGGCGCAGCAGCGCGTAGGTGGTGGTGGCGTGGAAGTACAGGTTGGGCAGCACGAAGTGCTTCAGGTAATTTTCGCCCGTGAACTTCATCGGGTCGCCTGACCGCGTCGGCAGCAGGATCTCCTTGGCTTCCGTGCCGTTGATCTGTTCGGCCTGGAAGGACTCCACGTAGGCCATGGTCTTGCGGATGCGGGCGCGCAGGTCGTCCATCGTGGCTTCGGTGTCTTCCCACTTCGGGATCTCCTGGCCGGACAGGCGCGCCATGCAGCCCTTGATGCCGTCGGTGGCGATCTGGATCTGCCGCGTGAAGGGCAGCATGTCGGGCGCCAGGCGCAGGCCCAGGTAGTTGTTGACGTCGAACTTGCGGGCTTCGGCGTGCGCCTGGGCCTTGTCCAGCCAGGCCAGCATGCTGTTCAACACGCGCAGGAATGATGGGGCGCTGGAAGCGTGCATCGTGAGGGTCATGGTGTCTCCGGATCTTGTTGAGTGGGGTGGTGGGGGCCGGATGCTAGCGCTCGCGGCCCGCCCCTGCAGGACAGGGCAGAATGCCGACGAGCCTTCGCCCATGAACATCATCATCCTCGACGACTACCAGGACGCGGTACGCAAGCTCAAGAGCGCGCAGTTGCTGGAGCCCTACAACGCCAAGGTCTTCACCAACACCGTCAAGGGCATAGGCCAGCTGTCCGTGCGGCTGCGTGACGCCGACGTGCTGGTGCTGATCCGCGAACGCACGCAGTTCCCGCGTGCGCTGCTGGAAAAGCTGCCCAAGCTGAAGCTCATTTCGCAGACCGGCCGCATCGGTTCGCACGTTGATGTGGAAGCCGCTACGCGGCTGGGCATTGCAGTGGCCGAGGGCGTGGGCTCGCCGGTGGCGCCGGCGGAACTGACCTGGGCCCTGATCATGGCCAGCATGCGGCGCCTGCCGCAGTACATCGGCAACCTGAAGCATGGTGCCTGGCAGCAGAGTGGCCTGAAGGCGGCCAGCATGCCGGCCAACTTCGGCGTCGGCATGCTGCTGAAGGGCAAGACGCTGGGCATCTGGGGCTACGGCAAGATAGGCCGCCTGGTGGCCGGCTATGGCCGCGCCTTCGGCATGGACGTGCTGGTCTGGGGCAGCGAACTGTCACGTGAGCGGGCCCGCGCGGACGGCTGCCAGTCCGCCGACAGCTGCGAGGCCTTCTTCGAGACGGCCGATGTGCTGACCCTGCACCTGCGCCTGAACGACGTGACACGCGGCATCGTGCGCCTGGACGCGCTGTCGCGCATGAAGCCCACGGCCTTGCTGGTCAACACCTCACGCGCCGAGCTGATCGAAGACAACGCCCTGGTGGCTGCGCTCAACCGCGGCCGGCCCGGCATGGCCGCGGTGGACGTGTTCGAAAGCGAACCCATCCTGCAAGGCCACCCGCTGCTGCGCCTGGAAAACGCCGTCTGCACACCACACATCGGTTATGTGGAACAAGACAGCTACGAGCTGTACTTCGGCGCAGCATTCGACAACGTCATCAACTTCATCCACAACACACCCACCAACCTGGTGAACCCCGAAGCACTGAAAGTGCTTCGTTGATGAGATGACGTTGCGCGCGGCCAGCCGCGCCTTGCTGGCTGGCAACTTCGCCATCGGCTGCGGCGTGATGGTCACCGCGGGTTCGCTGAACGACCTGGTGGCTTCGCTGCAGGTGTCGGTGGCGATGGGCGGGCAGTTGATCAGCGTGGCGGCGGTGGCCATGGCGGTGGGCGCACCGCTGATGGCCGCGCTGTTTGCGGGTGTGGACCGCAGGCGGCTGCTGACGCTGGCCCTGCTCTGGTACGCCGCCGGCCACGCGCTGAGTGCGCTGATGCCCAGCTACGCGGCGCTGATGCCGGTGCGTGCGCTGGCCGTGCTGGCTGCTGCCGTGTTCACGCCGCAGGCGGCGGCGGCTGTCAACGTGATGGCGCCGCCCGAACAGCGCGGCCGTGTCATGACCTTCATCTTCCTGGGCTGGTCCATCAGTTCCGTGCTGGGCATGCCGCTGCACGCCTGGATAGGCGAGACCTTCGGCTGGCGCTGGGCCTTTGCGCTGGTGTCGCTGCTGAGCCTGGCCGCCGCGCTGGCGGTATGGCGCACGGTGCCCGACGGTGTGCGCCCGCCGCCACTGTCGCTGCGCAACTGGGGCCACGTCTTCACCAGCCCGCTGCTGATGGGTCTGGTGATGATCACGGTCATCAGCGGCGCCGGCCAGTTCACGCTGTTCACCTACCTGGCGCCCTACTTCCGCCACGTGCTGGGTGCCAGCCCGGAAGCGGTGAGCTTCCTGTTCATGTGGTTCGGTGCCTTTGGCCTCATCGGCAATCTCTTGCTGACCCGCTGGATAGACCGTGTGGGCGCGGCGCGCTGCGTCAGCGTCGGTCTGCTGTGCATGGCCGTGTCGCTGTTGGCCTGGCCGCTGGGCACCACGGTGGTGGGCATGGCCATCGTGTCCCTGCCCTGGGCGCTGGGCCTGTTCTCGTCCAATTCCGCGCAACAGGCCAGGTTGTCCACGGCGGCACCGGCCTTCGCGCCCGCGCTGCTGGCACTCAACACATCGGCCATCTACGCCGGCCAGGCCATAGGCGCGGCCACCGGCGGTGCCATCCTCAGCAGCACCGGCTACAGCGCGCTCAACCAGACGGCCTTGGCCTACATGCTGGTGGCACTGGCCCTGAGCCTGTTCCTGGGCTGGCGCATGAAGCTGCCGGCGACCACCCATGCTTGAACCCATCAACGCCGATTCGCCCAACGCCGCACCGCGTTCACCGGCCGACCTGTTCTGGGCCTTCAACCGCTTGGCCCTGCAAGGCTTTGGCGGTGTGCTGCCAGTGGCCCAACGGGAACTGGTGGAGCGACTGGGCTGGCTCAAGCGCGCGGAATTCCTGGAGCTGCTGTCGCTGTCGCAGGTGCTGCCCGGGCCCAACATCGTCAACCTGGGCCTGATCATGGGCGACCGGGCCTTCGGCCTGCGCGGCGCCGTGGCAGCGGTGGCCGGCATGTTGCTGGGCCCCATGATCCTGGTGCTGGCGCTGGCCGCCGCAGCCGCGCAATGGCGCGACCTGCCGGCCGTCAGCGGTGCACTGCGCGGCATGGGCATCGTCGCCGGGGCGCTGGTGCTGTCGACCGCCATCAAGTTGGCGCAAGGCCTCAAGGACAGTGCCATGGGCCTGCCGCTGGCCGCTCTGTTTGTGGTGCTGACAGCGCTGGCCATCGGCTGGCTGCGCTGGCCGCTGGTTTATGTGGTGCTGGGCCTGGGCCTGCTGGGCATGGCCGTGGCCTGGTGGCGGGTGGGCGAATGACCTGGCTGGTCGGGCCGCTGGGCATCAGTCTGGCCGACTGGTGGCAGTTGCTGCTGCACTTCACGATGCTGTCGCTGCTGGCCGTGGGCGGCGCCATCACCACGGTGCCGGACATGCAGCGTTTTGTGGTCGGCGAACAGGGCTGGCTGACCGACGCGCAGTTCGCCGGCTGCATCGCGCTGGCCCAGGCTGCGCCCGGGCCCAACATGCTGTTCGTGGCAGTGATTGGCTACAACGTGGGCGGCCTGGCGGGCGTGGTGGCCACCATGGCGGGCACGCTGCTGCCGTCCAGCCTGCTGGCGGTGGGTGCGTCGCGTTTTGGCGAGAAGCGGCGCGACAGCCGCGGCGTGCGGGCTTTCACCGCGGGCCTGGCGCCGCTGACCGTGGGCCTGATGCTGGCCACGGGCTCGGTCCTGATCCGGCCGTCGGGCCTCAGCTGGGCCGTGGCCGCGCTGGTGGCCGGCACGCTGTGGCTGATGATGCGCACCAAGCGCAGCCCGCTGTTGGCCATCGCCGCCGGCGCCGTGGCCGGCGCTGCCGGCTGGGTCTAGGCGAACCGCACGGTTCTAGCGGCTGCGCTGGCGCAGCGCTTCGAACAGGCACACACCCGCGGCCACGCTCACGTTGAGGCTTTCCACCGCGCCGGCCATGGGGATGCGCACCAGTTCGTCGCAGGTCTTGCGCGTCAGCTGCCGCAGGCCCGCGCCTTCGGCGCCCAGCACCAGCGCCACCGGGCCGGTCAGGTCCAGGTCGTAGAGCGTGCGTTCCGCATCCTCGCTGGTGCCGATGATGCGAATGTCGCGCTCCTTCAGTTCACCCAGCGTGCGCGCCAGGTTGGTCACCATCAGGTAGGGCACGGTTTCGGCCGCGCCGCTGGCCACCTTGGCCACCGTGGCGTTCAGGCCGACAGCGTGGTCCTTGGGTGCGACCACCGCGTGCGCCCCGGCGCCGTCGGCCACACGCAGGCAGGCGCCCAGGTTGTGCGGGTCGGTCACGCCGTCC
>JANOAM010000491.1:0-2076 GCA_031411215.1 Betaproteobacteria bacterium | reverse complement strand
CACGGCCCGCGCGTCGACACGCTGCAGTACCCGCGGCAGCAGCAGCGCACCCACCAGATAGCCGGCAGCGTTGACGGTGTTCATGGCGCCGGCGGTGAAGTAGCTCCAGCCCAGGTCCGCACGCATGGGCGGCAGCAGCAGGGCGTAGGCAAAACGCGCGGTGCCCAGCGACACGGCCGCGGCCAGGGCCAGGGCGACTGTGGCGCGCAGCGTGCCTGCATCCATGGGCGACCTGTGTGGCTAGCGCGCCGCCAGCACGGCGCGCGCCACTTCGGCGAATCCCTGGCCGCGTTCAGCCTGGGTCAGGTATGCAGGCCAGGTGTGCAGATCCCGTTCAAAGCGCAGCAGGTTGGCCACGCCCACGCTGTGCGGGAAGCGGCCGAACATCTCCTGGTCATTGGTGCTGTCGCCCACGTAGGCCCAGCGGTCCAGCTCGGTCTGCAGGTCGGTGTGGAACAGGCGCTGCGCCATCCACAAGGCACCGCTCCACTTGCTGTGCTGGCCAAACCAGCCGTTGATGTGGATGCTGCTGACGGTGGCGGTCATGCCGGCTTCGCGCATCAACGCCACCACGTCCGCGATGGCGGCTTCGGGCAGCTGCGTGAATTCGCTGTGGTCGATGGCGATGTCGGTCAGGCGGCCGGCGCTGTCCTGCGCCAGCTGCGCACTGGGCACGTCGTGCACGATGCGGGCGGCCACCTGGCGCAGTTGTTCGGCGTTGTGCCGGCGCGTGGCTTCGTCCTGCGCGAATTCGATCTGCAGTGCCCCGTCACGCCGCATCAGCGCCACGGCGCCGTTTTCGGCCACGATGGCCTGCACCGGCCAGGCCATGGCAAAGGCTTCGCTCCAGCCCGCAGGCCGGCCGGTGATGGCCACCACAGGCAGCCCGGCCGCCGCCAGGTCGTGCAGAGCCTGCAGCGCGGTGGGTTCGATGGCCCCGTCGCGGGTCAGCGTGTCGTCGATGTCGGTCATCAAACCGCAGATGCCGGCGCGCGCTGCGGCGGACCAGCCTGACAGCGGTTGCGGGCGCGGGGAGGTCGGCATGCGGCGAGGATATCGCCCGGCCGGCACGGGCAAAGCTTCACGCTGCAGGGGCTTTCCAGCCCGCCCAGCCCCCGCGTTCGCGGGGCTTTGGCTAGAATGCGTGGCTGTTCCGAGGAGCGTTGCAAGGTGCCTCAAGCGCCCCAGGCTCGGGACCCTTCATTGCAACCGCGCTCGCCTGCACGTGCTTCGTCGTGGGTGAGCTTTGAATCCCCACGTCCGCTGCGCTGCAGGTTCCTCAACCGCTTGGAGCCTGACGATGAACGCCGCCAACAAACCCCTGCACGACCACGCCGTCGCTGACCTGTCACTTGCCGCCTGGGGCCGCAAGGAAATCAGGATCGCCGAAACCGAGATGCCCGGCCTGATGGCCATCCGGGAGGAGTTCACCAAGAGCCAGCCGCTCAAGGGTGCACGCATCACGGGCAGCATCCACATGACCATCCAGACCGCCGTGCTGGTGGAAACGCTGCAAGCACTCGGCGCCAACGTGCGCTGGGCCTCGTGCAACATCTTCAGCACGCAAGACCACGCCGCCGCCGCGCTGGTGGACCGTGGCACGCCGGTGTTCGCGCACAAGGGCGAAACGCTGACCGAGTACTGGGACTTCACGCACCGCATTTTCGAATTCGCTGGCAAGGGTGAACCCGGCGAAGGCCCGAACATGATCCTGGACGACGGCGGCGACGCGACGCTGCTGATGATCCTGGGCAAGCGTGCCGAGAAGGACATCTCCGTCATCGCCAACCCGACCAGCGAAGAAGAGACCTGCCTCTACGCCGCCATCAAGGCCAAGCTGGCCGCGGACCCGACCTGGTACACCCGCAAGGCCGCCGAGATCATCGGCGTGACGGAAGAGACCACCACCGGTGTGCACCGCCTGAAGGAAATGTCGGCCAAGGGCACGCTGCCCTTCCGCGCCATCAACGTGAATGATTCCGTCACGAAGAGCAAGTTCGACAACCTCTACGGCTGCCGCGAAAGCCTGGTCGACGGCATCAAGCGCGCGACCGACGTGATGATCGCCGGCAAGGT
>JANOAM010000490.1:0-4957 GCA_031411215.1 Betaproteobacteria bacterium | reverse complement strand
CCGGCGTCAAGCTGGACCTGGTGCTGGAAATCGACGTGCCCGACAGCGCCATCATCGAACGCATGAGCGGCCGGCGCGCCCACATGGCCAGCGGCCGCACCTACCACGTCAAGTTCAACCCGCCCAAGGTGGAGGGCGTGGACGACGTGACGGGCGAACCGCTCATCCAGCGCGACGACGACAAGGAAGAGACCGTGCGCAAGCGGCTCGAGGTCTACCAGAAGCAGACGCGCCCGCTGGTCGACTACTACTCGCAATGGGCTGCAGACGCCTCAAGCGCAGGCACCGATCAAGCGCCACGTTATGCCAAGGTCAACGGTACCGGCAGCGTGGACGAAATCACCACCCGTGTCACAAGCGCACTGGGCGTCTGAAACGTCATGACCAGCGGCTATGCTGTGGTTGGCTGATGCGCCTGAGTGAACATCAGCGTGAAGTCATTCGCCGCAGCACGGCGGAACTGGCAGGGCCTTTGGCGCAGGCTATGCTGTTTGGGTCACGTCTGAACGACCAGGCGCGTGGTGGCGACATCGACATACTGATTGAGTTGCCGCAGCCGCGCCCCGACCGCCTTGCGCTGAGTCTGCGCATCGGCGCGCGCATTGAGCGCCAACTCGGCTTGCAGAAGATCGACGTCCTGGTTGCGGACCCTGCAACGCCACTGTCTCCCGTGCTGATTGCAGCCAGACGCGTCGGCACACCCATATGAGCATGGCCAGCGCACCCGCACGCCTGCTGTTCTTGGCCGAAACCGTGCGCGCCGAGGCACAACATTTGCACGCCACCGATGCGCGGCTGTTTTCGCAGCCGATGACAAGCGCGCGAGCAGCCCACCTGCGCCAGGACATCGATCTCTCGGAACGTGCCGATGCCTTCGTGGCCCGCTTCGGACGCTTGCAAGATACCTTGGCCGACAAACTATTGCCTGCGCTGCTGGAATGGCTGGCCGAACCGCTGGGAGCGGTGATTGACAACCTCAACCGGGCTGAGCGCTTGGGTTGGATCACCTCCGTCGAGCAGTGGCTCGAGGTTCGCCGCCTTCGCAACCGCATGATTCATGAATACGTACGCGACGACGCGGAACTGGCTGCCGCGCTGCATGCTGCGCATGAAGCGGTGCCTCTGCTTGGCGCGGCTGCGGCAGCCATGCTTGAACGCATACACCGGGACTGACCGCTGCATGCTTCAGCCGGCGCTTTGTGCGCTGCTTGGAACAACATTCACCTTTGAGGAATATTGAGATGGACATCGCAGGCAAGGTCTTCATCGTCACCGGCGGGGCTTCGGGCCTCGGCGAGGGTGCGGCACGTGCACTCACGGCCAAGGGCGCCAAGGTCGTCATTGCTGATCTGCAGGCCGACAAGGGCGAAGCCATCGCCAAGGAACTGGGCGGTGTGTTCGTCAAGTGCGACGTCACGCTGGAAGCTGACGGCCAGGCCGTGGTCGCCGCGGCCACCCAGCTCGGCAAGCTGATGGGGCTGGTCAACTGCGCCGGCATCGCCATCGGCGTGAAGACCGTGGGCAAGGAAGGCCCGCACGCGCTGGCGCAGTTCAGCCGCGTCATCACCATCAACCTGATCGGCTCCTTCAACATGATCCGGCTGGCCGCGGACGCCATGTGCAAGAACGATCCCGAAGCGTCCACCAAGGAACGCGGCGTGATGATCAGCACCGCCAGCGTGGCGGCGTATGACGGCCAGATCGGCCAGGCCGCCTACGCCGCCAGCAAGGGCGGGGTGGTCGGCATGACGTTGCCCATTGCACGCGACCTGGCACGCAACGGCATCCGCAACATGACCATCGCGCCGGGCATCTTCGGCACGCCCATGATGTTCGGCATGCCACAAGAAGTGCAGGACGCACTGGCCGCGGCCGTGCCCTTCCCCAGCCGCCTGGGCACGCCGGCGGACTACGGCAAGCTGGTGGTGCACATTGTCGAGAACGACATGCTCAACGGTGAAGTGATCCGCCTGGACGGGGCGATTCGGCTGGCGCCGAAGTGAGGCCGCGTCGGCGCACGTGGACGACGTCGACCGGCTGCTGACGAAGGCCGCGCAATTCGAGGACGCGGGCCGGCCGCTGGAGGCCATTGCGCTTTACCGCCGGGTGCTGGCGCGCGAGCCCCAGCGGCCCAATACCTGGTTCAACCTGGCTCGCCAGTTGCGCATGGCCGCCGAGCCAGCCGCTGCACTGGTGGCCTACCAGCAGGCACTGGCCCACGGTGTCAGCCAGCCCGAAGAGATTCACCTCAATCGTGGGGTTATCTTTTCGGACGACCTGCGATCCGGTGATGATGCCGAACGCGAGTGGCGCGCCGCCCTGGCGCTGAATCCGGCCTACGCGCCAGCGCTGGTGAACCTGGCCAACCTGCACGAGGACCGTGGCAACCGCCCCGACGCGCTGCAGGTCTACGAGCAATTGCTGCGCCTGGAGCCCGGCCACCACGAGGCCTTGTCCCGCTACGCCGCGCTGCGTGGTGTGTCCTCGCCTGCCGACCCGCTGCTGCAGCGCTTGCGTGAAGTGGCCTCGTCTCCTGCCAGCACCGCCCTGCAGAAAGCCAGCGTCTCATTTGCCCTGGGCCAGCTGCTGGACGGCTGCGCGGCCTACGACGAGGCCTTTGCGGCCTACCGCCAGGCCAACCAGTGGAGCCGCGCCGCCGCCCCGCCACACACGCCGCGCTACGACCGGGCGGCTCACGAGCGCTTCATCGACCGCATCATCCAGACCTTCCCGCTGGCCCGCCCACCCCAGGTCGTGTCCTCGGGCCCGGCGCCCATCTTCGTCTGCGGCATGTTCCGCTCAGGCTCCACGCTCACCGAGCAGGTGCTGGCTGCGCATCCGCAGGTCCGGGCAGGCGGCGAACTGCACTTCATCCCGCACCTGGTGGCCACGCGCCTGCAGCCCTACCCGGAAGCCGCATCTGCCGTGCCCTTGCAGACATGGCAGGAGCTCGCCGTGCGCTACCGCGAGCATCTGGCCTTGGTGGGCCAGGGCGGACAGCACGTCACCGACAAGCGGCCGGACAACTTCCTGCACATCGGCCTGATCAAGACGCTGTTCCCGCAAGCCCGCATCGTGCACACCACGCGCAACCCCGTGGACAACGCGCTGTCCATATTCTTCCTGCACCTGGATCACGGCATGGCCTATGCCACCGATCTGGAGGACATCGCCCACCACTACCTGCAGTACCGCCGCCTGATGCGGCATTGGCAAGCCTGCTTTGGCACCGACATCCTGGAGTTCCCGTACGACGATTTCGTGCGCGACCCGCGGCCCGCGGCGCACCGTCTGCTGGCCTTCTGCGGCCTGCCCTGGGACGAGGCCTGCCTGTCTTTCCACCAGTTGCGCAACATGGTGCGCACGGCCAGCGCCTGGCAGGTGCGGCGGCCGGTGTTCACCAGCTCGTCAGGGCGCCGGAAGCACTACGAACGGCACCTGGGGCCGCTGCTGCACGCCCTGGGCGAGAGCCGCTGAAACTCAGGCGACGAAGGACGGATCCGCGCCGCCGAAGTCGTTCAGCGCACTGCTCAGCGCCGAGATCAGCGTCCGTTCGTGCGGCAGCAGGTCCGGGTGCCAGGTGTCCCAGATCAGGATGGCGCGCAGCTGGTCGCTGTCGTTGTGCGCGGCGTGTTCGATGGTGTCGTCGAACACCCAGGCTTGGCCGACTTCCCATTCACGCACGCTGTTGCCGACGCGGAAGCGGCAGCCGGGCGGCACGATCAGCGGCAAGTGGCAGACCAACCGCGCATTGCTGGCGCCCACGTGCGGCGGGATGGTCGTGTGCGGCTTCAGCAGCGAAAACAGCGCCACCGGCGTGCGGCCAGCCTGGTGCGGCCGCGGCGTTGCTTCCAGCAGCCGCGCAGTCTCCGGGCAGCGCGCCACATGCTCGGCCACCGGCCGGCCGTCCTTCCACAGGTGGTAGGCGCTCCAGCGCGGGCTGCGGTTGAGCTCGGCCCATTGCTCCACCGGCTGGTCATCGTTGTATTCCAAGTAGGGCGTGATGCCCTGTTCGCTGCGCAGCACCGCCTGCAGCTCGGCACGGATGCGCTCGGAGCCCGCCTCCAGCGCCGGCAGCCAGGGGAAGCGGTGGCGATCGAAAAACTCCACCGGCGCCAGTTGCGGCACGAAGTAACGCAAGGGGCGCGACTCGTGGCGCTTCCTGCGGCCCAGCAGAATGTCCACCGACAGCCGGAAGCGCGCCAGGTCCTCGCCGGCGGCGGCGTCCAGCGCAGGCTGCAGCGCCTGGTCCACGAAGGCGGCCAGGCGCGACTCGTGGGCCTGGCGCATGGCCATGGCATGCGCCACCGGGCCGCGCAGTTCCACGGACAAGCGCTCGGTGGGCGGTGCCACCAGGGTGGCGGCAATGAAGGCGTCCGTGGCCTGTTCCGGCCGGCCCGTGCGCTCGAACAGCGTGCCCCGCATCAGCAGAGCCAGCAGATCCTGCGGGTCTTCTTTCAAGGCGCGGTAGAGCGCCTCTTCCTGCGCAGCCACGTCGCTGCGCTGCTCCTGCACCAGTGCCACGTCGATCCAGGGCCGCGGGTTGCCGCGGCTGGCCGCGGCGGCACACGCAAGGTGCCGTGCTGCACCGTCCAGGTCACCCCGGCTGTGGGCCCAACGGCCCAGACCGGCGTGGGCCCGTGCATCGCCAGGCGCCAGCGCCACGATGCGCTGCCAGCAGGCCGCGGCCTGGTCGCTACGCTGTTGCTGCAACGCGGCCATGGCCTGCTGGTGCCATTCGGCGACTTGCTCGGCTGCTTGGGCTGGGGTGGTCACGTCAAACGGTCTCCACAAAGAAAAAAGCCCTGCAGCGTTGGCCGCAGGGCTTGGTGTCCAGGCAGGTGCAAGCGCGAAGGCTTGCGACCCGTCAGAACTTGGCCGTCAGGTTCAGCGACATCTGGCGGCCCAGCGCGTCATAGACCGTCGGGTAGGTGTTGCCGTTGCCGAACGGCGCACC
>JANOAM010000489.1:0-8651 GCA_031411215.1 Betaproteobacteria bacterium | reverse complement strand
CTTGGTCTGGATGTGGTAGAAATTTCTGGGCAGCTGCTTGTAGCTGCGCAGTTCCTGGCGCGCGATGTCGGTGATGACTTCTTCGCTGGTGGGCTGGATGATGAAGTCGCGGTCATGCCGGTCCTTCACGCGCATCAACTCCGGGCCGTATGCCTGGAAGCGGCCGGTCTCCATCCACAACTCGGCGGGCTGCACCACAGGCATCAGCAACTCGACAGCGCCCGAGCGGTTCATCTCTTCGCGGATGATGCCTTCGACCTTGCGGATGACACGCAGGCCCATCGGCATGTAGTTGTAGATGCCGGCGCCCAGGCGCTTGATGAAGCCGCCGCGCATCATCAACTGATGGCTGACAACCTCCGCGTCGGAAGGCGCTTCCTTGAGCGTGGAGATGAAGGTGGCTGATGCTTTCATGGGGCTGCTGCTCTGAGGGCTTTTTCACCGGGCGCCCTGCTGGCGTCGGTGGCCTTGAGTGCGTGTGGCGCACAGCCCCTTGACCCCACTTGGCGCATGCGGGTTAGCGAGGATTCGCTAGCCCGACTGGCCCGGTGCAATAATGATTTCAGTCACAAATTGGGGTTTGATTATGCTCGACCGGGAAGGCTTCAGGCCCAACGTCGGCATCGTCCTGCTGAACTCCCGCAACCAGGTGTTCTGGGGCAAGAGGCTGCGCACGCACTCTTGGCAGTTCCCTCAGGGCGGCATCAAGCATGGCGAGAATCCGGAGCAGGCCATGCTCCGCGAGCTGCACGAAGAAGTGGGCCTCAAGCCCGAGCACGTGCAGATCATTGGCCGCACGCGCGATTGGCTGCGCTACGAAGTTCCTGAGCACTTCATCCGCAAGGATGCGCGTGGCCACTACCGCGGCCAGAAGCAGATCTGGTTCCTGCTGCGCCTGATGGGCCACGACAGTGACATGAACCTGCGTGCCACCGACCACCCGGAGTTCGACGCCTGGCGCTGGAACGACTATTGGGTGCCGCTGGAAATGGTGATCGAGTTCAAGCGCGGCGTGTATGAAATGGCGCTGACCGAACTGGCGCGCTACCTGCCAAGAGTCACCCACCACAACCGTTATCTGCGTTCGGGTTTACGGTCACACCGCCCTGACGGCAGCGCGGCCACGGAGCCCGGCGCCTTGCCGCCGGACATAGCCCCGCCGCCGGCCGCGGCAGACTGATCGACCTTGAGGTCCTAGACCAGGACCAGATTGGTCCGGTGCACCAGCTCGGGCTCGTTGGCGTAGCCCAGCAAGGCTTCGATCTGGTGTGAGGCTTTGCGCGCGATGAGGCGCGCCTCGGCAGCCGAGTAGTTGGCCAGACCGCGTGCCACTTCCACGCCGGCCATCGAGCGCACCGCGATCACGTCGCCACGCACGAACTCGCCCTGGACCTCGTGCACGCCTATGGGCAGCAGGCTCTTGCCTTCTTCGCGCAGCTTGAGCACCGCACCGTCGTCCACCAGAACCGCGCCGCGCAGCTGCAGGTGGTCCACCATCCACTGCTTGCGCGCTGTGAGCTTGGGCGTGCTCGCGATCAGCGTCGTGCCGATGGCTTCACCGGCGGCCAGCCGCAGCAGCACATCCTTCTCGCGACCCCAGGCGATGACGGTGCTCGTGCCGCTGCCCGCCGCACGCTTGGCGGCCAGGATCTTGGTCAGCATGCCGCCGCTGCCTATGGAAGAACCCGCCCCGCCCGCCATCACTTCCAGTGCCGGATCGCCCGCTGTGGCGGTGTCTATGAAGCGTGCGTCGGGGTTCTTGCGCGGGTCGGCGGCATACAGGCCGCGCTGGTCGGTCAGGATGACGTAGGCGTCGGCGTCCACCAGGTTGGCCACCAGCGCGCCCAGGGTGTCGTTGTCGCCGAACTTGATCTCGTCGTTGACGACCGTGTCGTTCTCGTTGATCACCGGTATGACCTTCAGCGACAGCAGCGTGATCAGCGTGGAACGTGCGTTCAGGTAGCGCTCGCGGTCGGCCAGGTCGGCGTGTGTCAGCAGCACCTGGGCGCTTTGCATGCCCTGGTCACGCAGGCGCGTCTCGTACATCTGCACCAGGCCCATCTGGCCCACGGCGGCCGCCGCCTGCAGTTCATGCACTTCCCGGGGCCGCACCGCCCAGCCCAGGCGCTTCATGCCTTCGGCGATGGCGCCGCTGGACACCATGATGACCTCACGTCCTTGCTGCGCCAGCGCGGCCAGTTGGCGCGACCAATTGCCGATGGCCTCGGCGTCCACGCCCCGGCCTTCGTTGGTGACCAGGCTGGAGCCGACCTTGACGACGATGCGCCGCGCACCGGCGAGCACGCTGTTCACCCGCACGTCACTCACTGGCCGCCCCCTCGAACCTCCGGTCGGGTTCGGCCTGCGGCGGCGGCTTCTGTTCGGCCGCTACGTGGTTCTGGATCTTCTCCAGCAAGGGCTGCAGTCCATCGCGGGCCAGCGCGGAGATCGCGAACACGGGGCCCTTCCAGCGCAGGCGGCGCACGTATTCCTGGACGCGCGATTCGCGTTCCGCCACAGGCACCATGTCCAGCTTGTTGAAGACAAGCCAGCGTGTCTTGGCGTGCAGCTTGGGGTCGTACTTCTTCAACTCGGCCACGATGGCGCGGGCCTGCACGACCGGGTCCACGGTCTCGTCGAAGGGCGCCGCGTCCACGATGTGCAGCAGCAGCTTGGTGCGCTGCAGGTGGCGCAGGAACTGGTGGCCCAGGCCCGCGCCTTCGCTGGCGCCTTCGATCAGGCCCGGGATGTCCGCCACCACGAAGCTGCGCTCCGGGCCCACGCGCACCACACCCAGGTTGGGGTGCAGCGTGGTGAAGGGATAGTCCGCGATCTTCGGCCGCGCATTGCTGATGGCCGCAATGAAGGTGCTCTTGCCCGCGTTGGGCATGCCCAGCAGGCCCACGTCGGCCAGCACACGCAGTTCCAGTTTCAGCTTGTAGGCCTCGCCGTCCCAGCCCGGCGTCTTCTGGCGCGGGCTGCGGTTGGTGCTGCTCTTGAAGTGCAGGTTGCCGAAGCCGCCGTCGCCGCCCTTGGCCAGCAAGGCGCGTTGGCCGTGTTCCAGCAGTTCCACCATCAGTTCGCCGGTTTCGGCATTGGTAATGATGGTGCCCACGGGCATGCGCATCTCGATGTCCGCGCCCGCCGCGCCAAACTGGTCGGAGCCGCGGCCGGGTTCGCCGTTCTTGGCGTCGAAGCGACGCGTGTAGCGGTAGTCGATCAGCGTGTTGATGTTCTGGTCGGAAACCGCCCAGACACTGCCGCCGCGCCCGCCGTCACCACCGTTGGGGCCGCCAAACGGAATGAACTTCTCGCGACGGAAGCTCACGCTGCCTGCGCCGCCGTGTCCGGCGGAGATGTCGATGAGTGCTTCGTCGAAGAACTTCATGGTGTGTCCATGTTAGAGCCGCCCGGCCGCCCAAATGAAGAAGCCCCGGCAAGCCGGGGCTTCAAGCGTCCGAGGCGGACGTTCAGGCCGCCGTGACGAAGACCGTCTGGCGGTTGAGCGAGCCCTTGATCTCGAAGGAGACCGAGCCGTCGACCAACGCGAACAGCGTGTGGTCCTTGCCCATGCCCACGCCAGACCCGGCGTGGAACTTGGTGCCGCGCTGGCGCACGATGATGGAGCCGGCGCTGATCTGCTGGCCGCCAAACGCCTTCACGCCCAGCATCTTCGGCTTCGAATCGCGGCCGTTTCGGGTGGAGCCGCCACCTTTTTTCTGTGCCATGGTGCTGCCCCTTCCTTAGCCGTTGATCGAGCCGATGTGCAGCTCGGTATAAGTCTGGCGGTGACCGCCATGCTTCTGATAGTGCTTGCGGCGGCGCATCTTGAAGATGCGCACCTTGTCGTGCTTGCCATGCGCCACAACCGTGGCATTCACGCTAGCACCCGCGACCCAGGGAGCCCCAACCTTCAGGTCCGCGCCGCTACCCACGGCCAGAACCTGTTCGATCACGATTTCCTGGCCCACGTCCGCAGCAATCTGTTCTACCTTAATCTTTTCGCCGGCAGCAACCTTGTATTGCTTGCCACCGGTTTTTATGACCGCGTACATGTGTGACCTTTCAAAGAAACCCCTGCCTACCACCCACTGCGAACCCCGTCGCGGAGAACTCACGGGGCACACGCGGAAGGCGCAGAGCCTTTGATCATAGCATGCGAGTGGCGAATCACGCCTACCTTCGCGGGTCGCGGCGTCCGCGTCCTACAATCTGAAATCCCCACAAAGCCGTTCCCGTGCTGAATTCCACCGTCAAACCTCCAGAGGTCGCCGACCCGACCGATGCTGCGCTGCTGCGCGTGGATGCCGTCATCCGTGAGCGCCTGGCGTCGCGCGTGGCGCTGATCAACCAGATCTCGCAATACATCATCGACGCGGGCGGCAAGCGGATCCGGCCCCGTCTGGTGCTGCTTTTCTCGGAGGCCCTGGGCTTCGAAGGCCCGGAGCGCTTCGAGCTGGCCGCCATCGTGGAGTTCATCCACACCGCCACGTTGCTGCATGACGACGTGGTGGACGAATCCGCCCTGCGCCGGGGCCGCGCCACCGCCAATGCGATGTTTGGCAATGCGGCCAGCGTGTTGGTGGGCGACTTCCTGTACTCGCGCGCCTTCCAGATGATGGTGGGCGTCAACAGCATGCGCGTGCTGCAGGTGCTGGCCGACGCCACCAATGTCATCGCCGAAGGCGAAGTCCTGCAACTGATGAACATGCACGACCCCGACCTGGCGGTGGCCGACTACCTGCAGGTCATCCGCTACAAGACCGCCAAGCTGTTTGAGGCCAGCGCCCGCCTGGGTGCGGTGCTGGCCGGGGCGCCACCGGAGCTTGAAGAGGCCTGCGCGGACTACGGACGTTCGCTGGGCACCGCATTTCAGCTGGTGGACGACCTGCTGGACTACGAGGGCAACAGCGACGAACTGGGCAAGAACGTGGGCGACGACCTGCGTGAGGGCAAACCCACGCTGCCGCTGCTGCTGGCCCTGGAACGTGCAGCCCCTGAAGAGAAAGGCCTGATCCGCCACGCCATCGAACATGGCGAGCGCGAACGTCTGCAGGAGATCCTGGCCATCGTGCGCCGCACCGGCGCACTGGAGGGCACACGGCAGGCAGCGCAGGCCGAATCCGACCAGGCCCGTGCCGCCCTGTCGCTGCTGCCCGCCTCGCGGGCCCGCGAGGCTCTGTTAGACTTATGTGCTCGGTCGATCCACCGTTCTTCGTGAACAGTGCGGCCGACGGCTCAGAGGGGTTCTTTCACCCTGCAAGCCATTCGGGGTGTAGCTTAGCCTGGTAGAGCGCTACGTTCGGGACGTAGAGGCCGGAGGTTCGAATCCTCTCACCCCGACCAGGTTGCCTGGGTCTTCCAGTGACCCTTGCCACAAGAGACTTGACGCAGTTGCTGTAACCAATGGTCTGCGGCGCTTGCAACGGGCTTTTCTGGCGTTTACACCCTGCGGAGGATCAGCGATGATCAACCAGATGCGCAGACTCCGCCCCGTCACCCATGGCCACTGAAGCACTGGTCGAGCCCTCGCCGTCCTCGCTGTCTGGCGTGGCACGTGTGCTGGTCAATGCCGGCAAGCTCACACCCAAGGCTGCGGAAGAACTCAGCAAGAACGCGCGTGAGCGCAAGACCAGCTTTGTCACCGCCTTGGTGGGCGCTGGCGCCGTCAAGCCCGACGAACTGGCGCTGACCCTGGCCCATGCGCTGGCACTGCCGCTGCTGGACCTGAATGCCATCGACGTGCAGAAGCTGCCGCGCAACCTGGTCGACGCCAAGATCTCCGCCCAATACCAGCTGATGGTGCTGGGCAAACGCGGCAACCGTCTCTTCATCGGCGCGGCCGACCCCACCGACCAGGAGGCGGTGGA
Source organism: Betaproteobacteria bacterium (assembly GCA_031411215.1). Classification (GTDB taxonomy): domain Bacteria; phylum Pseudomonadota; class Gammaproteobacteria; order Burkholderiales; family Burkholderiaceae_C; genus Rubrivivax. The sequence goes on along the minus strand of JANOAM010000489.1, from coordinate 2,781 downwards.
GCGCATCAAGTTCGCCACCCAGCTGACACCCGAGTGGGTGATCGACGAATACGACAAGCTGATGAAGCAGCTGGATGCGCAGAACACCAGCGCGACAGAAGCCCTGGAGACCCTGTCCAGCGGCGACTTTGATTTCGACGTCACCGAAGAAGACACCACCACGCAGGAAACGGCCGAGGTCACGACCGACGTCGAAGACGCCCCGGTCGTGCGCTTCCTGCAGAAGATGCTGATCGACGCCATCAACATGCGTGCGTCCGACCTGCACTTCGAACCCTACGAATACAACTACCGCGTGCGCTTCCGCATCGACGGTGAACTGCGCGAAATTTCCCAGCCGCCCATCGCCATCAAGGACAAGCTGGCCTCGCGCATCAAGGTCATCAGCCGCATGGACATCGCTGAGAAGCGGGTCCCGCAAGACGGTCGCATGAAGCTGAAGTTCGGCTCCAAGGCCATCGACTTCCGCGTCAGCACCTTGCCCACGCTGTTTGGCGAAAAGGTCGTGATCCGTATCCTGGACCCGTCCAGCGCCAAGCTAGGCATTGAGGCGCTGGGTTACGAGAAGATCGAGAAGGACCGCCTGATGGCCGCGATCGTGCGGCCCTATGGCATGGTTCTGGTCACCGGGCCTACGGGCTCGGGCAAGACGGTGTCGCTCTACACCTGCCTGAACATCCTGAACCAGCCGGGCGTCAACATCGCCACGGTGGAAGACCCAGCGGAAATCAACCTGCCCGGCTGCAACCAGGTCAATGTGAACGACAAGGCGGGGCTGACATTCGCCGCCGCGCTGAAGTCCTTCCTGCGCCAGGACCCGGACATCATCATGGTCGGCGAAATCCGCGACCTGGACACCGCCGACATCGCCATCAAGGCCGCGCAGACAGGCCACATGGTGATGAGCACGCTGCACACCAACGACGCGCCGACGACGCTGACACGCTTGCTCAACATGGGCGTGGCACCGTTCAACATCGCGTCCAGCGTGCTGCTGATCACCGCCCAGCGCCTGGCACGCAAGCTCTGCGAAAACTGCAAGAAGCCGGCGGAATACCCACGCGAGTCCATGCTCAAGGCCGGCTTCAAGCCCGAAGACCTGGACGGCAACTGGAAGCCCTACCGCGCGGTGGGCTGCTCGGCCTGCAACAACGGCTACAAGGGCCGTGTCGGCGTCTACCAGGTCATGCCCATCACCGAAGCCATCCAGCGCATCATCCTGGGCGAAGGCTCGGCGCTGGACATTGCCAAGCAGGCCGAAATCGAAGGCGTGCGCGACTTGCGCCAGTCCGGCCTCATCAAGGTGCGCAACGGTGCCACCACGCTCGAAGAAGTGATCACGGTCACTAACGAGTAAGCCAGAGCAAGCCCGAGCAAGCGCGCCCCTTCAGCGACCTGCCACCCGTTCACCCTCAGAAACACCGTCCCACCACCATGGCCACAGCAGCGATTGCCAAGAACGCGAAAGAGTTGATCTTCGAGTGGGAAGGCAAGGACAAGAACGGCAAGGTCGTCCGCGGAGAAATGCGCGCTGGCGGCGAATCGGTCGTCAATGCCAGCCTGCGCCGCCAGGGCATCCTGATCACCCGGGTGCGCAAGCGCCGCACCAGCGGCGGCAAGTCCATCAAGCAGAAGGACATCGCCATCTTCACGCGCCAGCTGGCGACGATGATGAAGGCCGGCGTGCCGCTGCTGCAGGCCTTTGACATCGTGGCACGCGGCAGCACCAACCCGCGCATGACCAAGCTGCTGACCGACATCCGCCAAGACGTGGAAACCGGCACCAGCCTGTCCAGTTCCTTCCGCAAGCACCCGCTGCATTTCGACGCGCTGTACTGCAACCTGGTGGAAGCCGGCGAAGCGGGCGGCATTCTGGAAGCCCTGCTGGACCGCCTGGCGATCTACCAGGAAAAGACGCTGGCCATCAAGCAGAAGATCAAGTCGGCGCTGATGTACCCCATCGCCGTGATCGTGGTCGCCTTCGTGGTGCTGACCGTGATCATGATCTTCGTGATCCCCGCGTTCGAGGACGTGTTCAAGTCCTTCGGCGGCGAGCTGCCGGCGCCTACGCTGTTCGTGATCGCCCTGTCCAAGTTCTTTGTCGCGTGGTGGTGGCTGATCTTCAGTTTGCTGGGCGGAGGCCTCTACTTCTTCTTCGAGAGCTGGAAGCGCTCAGAGAAGATGCAGATGTTCATGGACCGGCTGCTGCTGCGCATTCCGGTCTTTGGCGATCTGATCAACAAATCCGTCATCGCACGCTGGACGCGCACGCTGGCCACCATGTTCGCAGCCGGCGTGCCGCTGGTGGAAGCGCTGGACTCGGTGGGCGGTGCGTCCGGCAACATGGTCTACCAGCTGGCCACGGAACAGATCCAGAAGGACGTGTCCACGGGCTCTGCGCTGACCACGTCCATGACCAGCACCGGCATCTTCCCGACCATGGTGCTGCAGATGGCGGCCATCGGTGAAGAGTCTGGCTCGCTGGACCACATGCTCAGCAAGGCCGCCGAGTTCTATGAAGAAGAAGTCGACGAAATGGTCAAGGGCCTGTCCAGCCTGATGGAGCCCTTCATCATCGTGATCCTGGGCGTGTTGATCGGCGGCATCGTGGTGTCCATGTACCTGCCGATCTTCAAGCTCGGTTCCGTCGTCTGACGGTGGACGGCTTCCTGGCCAGCCTGCCGCTGGACCTGCTGCTGTCGCCCTGGGCCCTGGCGCTGCTGGGGCTGGTGGTGGGCAGCTTCCTGAACGTGGTGGTGCACCGCCTGCCGTTGATGCTGG
>JANOAM010000488.1:0-3382 GCA_031411215.1 Betaproteobacteria bacterium | reverse complement strand
CTTCTTGGTGCGGTCACCGCCGGCCAGCACCTTGCTCATGACTTCGTTCAAGTCGCGCAGCGCGGTGGGCTGTATGCCGTCCAGCGTGGCGATGCGCACCATCACCTCGTTGCGCTGGCGTTCGTTGAACAGCTTCAGCACGTCGGCGGCCTGGTCGAATTCCAGGTGCACCAGAATGGCCGCGACGATCTGCGGGTGCTCGTTGCGCAGCAGTTCGGCCACGCTCTGCGGGTCCATCCACTTGAGGCTTTCGATGCCGGTGACGTCGCTGCCCTGCAGGATGCGGTCGATCAGCAGGTTGGCCTTGTCCTCGCCCAGCGCCTTGCGCAGCACGCTCTTGACGTATTCGTTGTTGTCGGCCACCAACATGCTTTCGCTGGCAGCGAGCTTGTCGAAGGTATCGAACACGTTTTCCACACGCTCGCGTGTGACCGACCTCATCTTGGCAATGGTCTCGCCCAGGCGCTGCACTTCCTTCGGTGCCAGGTGCTTGAAGACCTCGGCCGCCTCTTCCTCACCCAGGCTCATGAGCAGGATGGCAGCGCTCTCCAGGCCATCTTCGTCCATTGCAGCGGATGCCATGTTCAGTCCTCAGGCCGTCTCGCCATTGACCCAGCCGCGCACGATGTTCGCGACGGCGGCGGGGTTCTGCTTGGCCATGGCACGAGCCGCTTCCAGCTTGGCCTGGTGCACCGGTGCGGGCAGCGCGGACAGGGATTCGAGCTTGATGGTTTCGTCTTCGCCCACCACTTCGCTGACCTGCGCGCCGGGTTCCGGCGTGGGAGTCGCCATCATGGCGGCCAGCGCGGGCTTGATCAGCTTGAAGACGATGACCAGCGCCACCACGGCCAGGGCCAGCGGCGCCATCGCCGTCTTCAGCAGGTCCAGCAGCCAGGGCTGCTTCCAGGCGGGGGTGTCCTCACCGGGCGCGGCCGCTTCCACGCGGAAGGGCGCGTTGACGATCTTCACCACGTCGCCGCGTTCGCTGCTGAACCCGATGCCTTGCTGCACCAGTGCGGTCAGCTGTTCGACTTCCTTTTCCGTCAGCGCCACGGTGGTGGTCTTGCCTTTGGCGTCGGTGACGGACTTGTGGTTGACGACCACGGCCGCGCTGAGGCGGCGCACATTGCCCACGGCACCCTGGGTGACAGTGGTGGTCCGGTCCACGGCGTACTGCGTGGCCGCTTCGCGGCGGGTGCTGGCACCGGTGGCGCCACCGCCCGCGCCGCTCATGGCCTGTGACGCGCCGTTGATGGGCGCCTGCGCCGACACCGGCGGCTGGTTGCTCAGCGCGCCGGGAATGCCGGCTGGCGTGGCGCTGCCGGGCTGGCTGGATTCTTCGGTGCGCTGTTCACGCACGGCGGGCTTGGCGTCGCTGCCCTGGTTGGGGCCGAAGGACTCGGCGGTGCGCATGACGCGGCTGAAGTCGATGTCGGCCGTCACGCTGGCGCGCACGTTGTCGCGGCCGACGACCGGTTCCAGCAGGGCCAGGACGCGTTTGAGATGGCCAGCTTCCACGTCGCGGCGGTACTGCAGCTGTTGTGAATCCAGACCTTGTGCACCTTCTTCGTCGCTAGCCGCGGTGAGCAACGTGCCGCCGCTGTCCACCACCGCCACCGCCTTGGGTGACAGTTCCGGCACGCTGCCCGACACCAGGCGCACGATGCCGGCGACCTGGCCGCGGTCCAGCGTGCGGCCGGGGTTCATGGTGATGGCCACCGATGCCGACGGCTTCTGCTGTTCACGGAAGAAGCCGTTCTGGTTGGCCATGGCCAGGTGCAAGCGCACGGCCTTGACACCATCCAGGCTCTGGATGGTGTTGATCAGTTCGCCTTCGATGGCGCGCTGGATCTTCACGCGCTCCTGGCCCTGCGTCTGGCCGAAGCTGTTCTTGTCCATCAGCTCGTAGCCCGCTGCGCTGCCCGAGCTGCCGCCCGCGGGCAGGCCGGCGGTGGCCATCTTCGCGCGCAGTTCGCGCACGCGGCTGGCCGGCACCAGGATCGCGCTGCCACCCTCGGCAAACTTGTAGGGCACGTTGAGTTGGGTCAGCTTGTCGACGACCGCACCGCTGTCCTTGTCGCTCAAGTCAGGGAACAGCACGCGGTAGTCGCTGTCGCGTGCGCCGGTGAACATGAAGGCCAGCACGGCCAGCAAGGCGGCCACGCCCAGCACCAAGCCCATCTGCGTGCGGGCCGGCAGGGTTTGCCAGCGCACGCCCAGGCCCGTGCCGGCGGGTACCAGGGTGTTGGTGGCGAGGGCCATGTTCGAGTTCTGGGCGGTCGTGGCGACGGCGTTGTCCATGGGGCAGGTGGGGTGCGGGCTTGAGGGCTGAGCGCAGGTCGGCTTCGGTCCCCTATGGTGGCCGGGCAAGGCCGAAACTTCAGCGCGAGAAAGCGGGCAAAGACGCGCCTGATCCCGCCCTTCGAGCCGCCGACGCCGCCCTACAGTCCGTTCCACTGCTTGTGGCCGAAGCTGCGCCCCCAGACCCTACCGAAGCCCACCGTGTCCGACCTCCGCATCAAACCCTTTGACTTCCAGGCCGCCGTGGCCCGTGCCGGGCTGCGCCCGGACGGCATGCCACGCACGGACTCGGCCAGTGGGGTGCAGGGTGGGTTCCGCACGGCGATGGCGGATGCGCTGAAGGACGTCAGCAAGACGCAGATGGAAGCGGGGCGGTTGCAGCGTGAGTTGACGCTGGACAACCCGAATGTCAGCGTTGAAGAGACGATGGTGGCCATGCAGAAGGCCCAGATCGGGTTTCAGGCGACCGTGCAGGTTCGCAACCGGCTGGTGCAGGCTTACACCGACATCATGAACATGCAGGTGTAGGCCTGTTGGCCCTTCCGGCGGACTCACTTTCTTTGCTGGTGCAAAGAAAGTAAGCAAAGAAAGCACCTTTGAAGAGCATGCAGTGGTTGGCGTAAGGATCGATCGCTGTCGCTCCGGCCGGTGCCACTCGAAGTCTCGCAAAGCCTTGCTCGACAGGGCGCTGGGCGGCGTGCGCAGCGGCTCATGCGCCTTGTCACTCTCGCGGGGCTACGGATCAGACATGGCCACACCGCAGCGTGCGAATGGCTCGGTGTCCTACCGGTGCCGAGCGCGGCGTTTTTCGGTTTGCTCTTCACTGCGCTGAGCGCCCTGTCGAGCAAAACTTTGCGAGAACACCGCACGTCACCGCCTGGAGCGCAGCGACCGGTGGCTACGGCTACCACCGCATGTTCCCCAAGGTGCTTTCTTTGCCTACTTTCTTTGCACCAGCAAAGAAAGTGAGTCGGCCCCGGGGCCGAACCCCCGGCTGCAATCTTCCCCGGCTGCAATCCAAGCAAGAGCTAGACAGCAAGCATCATCGCCGCAGTCTCCGCCTCCACATGAGGCAGCCTCT
>JANOAM010000487.1:0-10880 GCA_031411215.1 Betaproteobacteria bacterium | reverse complement strand
GTCACGCCGGCCGACAGCAGTTGCTCGAGCAGCGCCGTGGTCGGGCGACCAAGCTGCGCGGCAAACTGGGCGACGGTCATCACGGCCATGGGTTCGGTTTCCTCGGGGTATTTTCTAAGCGCTGGTGAAGGTGCGTGTGGTTCGGTCCGCTCAAGCGGTGAACCAATGTTCGCGGGCCTTCATGATCAGCGTCTTGGCGCGGTCTTCTTCAACGCCGGTCATCTCGGTCAGCTCGTCCACGGCCAGATCGGCCAGGTCGTCGCGGGTGTGGATGCCACCCTGCGCCAACTGGCTGATCAGTTCGGGCGTCAGGCTTGCACCGTCAACTTCAAGGTCGCGCAAGTCCTGGGAGACTTCCTCGACCTTCTCTTCCTTCTCGATTTCCATCGTCAGCAACGCGTCCTTGGCCCGGCTGCGCAGCTCATGAACGGTGTCTTCGTCGAAGGATTCGATTTCCAGCATTTCCTGCAGCGGCACATAGGCCACTTCTTCCAGGCTGCTGAAGCCTTCGGCGATCAGGATGTCGGCCACTTCCGCGTCCACGTCCAGCTTGTCGACGAACAAGGCCCGCACCGATTCGCTTTCAGTGGCCTGCTTGGCCTGCGATTCCTCGGCCGTCATGATGTTGATGCGCCAGCCCGTCAGTTCAGACGCCAGACGCACGTTCTGGCCACCGCGGCCGATGGCGATGGCGAGGTTTTCCTCGTCCACCACCACGTCCATGGCGTGGCGCTCTTCGTCCACCACGATGCTGGCCACGTTGGCCGGGGCCAGCGCGCCGATGACAAACTGCGCCGGGTCTTCCGACCACAGCACGATGTCCACACGTTCACCCGCCACTTCGTTGGTGACGGCGTTGACACGCGAGCCACGCACACCCACGCAGGTGCCGATGGGGTCGACACGGCGGTCATGGCTGACGACGGCGATCTTGGCGCGGCTGCCCGCGTCGCGGGCGCAGCTCTTGATTTCCAGCAGGCCCTGTTCGATCTCCGGCACTTCCTGTGCGAAGAGTTCAATCATGAAGGGCGGCGCGCTGCGCGACAGCATGATCTGCGCGCCACGCTGGGTGGAGTCCACACCCAGGATCACCGCACGCACGCGGTCACCGCTGCGCAGGTTTTCCTTGGGGATCATCTCGCTGCGCTTCAGACGCCCTTCGACGCGACCGCTTTCGACAATGATGTCGCCCTTGTCCAGGCGCTTGACGGTGCCGACGAAGATCTTGTCGCCGCGGCTGAGGAAGTCATTCAGCAACTGCTCGCGTTCGGCGTCGCGGATCTTCTGCAGGATGACCTGCTTGGCCGCCTGCGCACCGATGCGACCGATCGTCACCGAGTCAACGGCTTCTTCGATGTAGTCGCCTTCCTCGATGTCGGGAATGCGGTCCAGCGCGTCGGACAGCAGTTCCTCGGCGTCGGGGTTCTGCAGACCGGCACTGTCTGGCACCACCAGCCAGCGGCGGAAGGTTTCGTATTCGCCCGTGTCACGGTCGACGGCGACACGCATGTCGACCTCGCCGCCATGCAACTTCTTGCTGGCCGAAGCCAGCGCCGCTTCGACGGCGCCAAAGACGACGTCGCGCTCCACCGTCTTCTCGCGCGAGATGGCATCCACCAGCATCAGCATTTCGCGGTTCATCGCTTCACAAGCCTTCCGTCAACCTGCGGCGCGGCGTCTGCCGTCACCGCCTCTTCCGTTTTGAGTGCGCCGCTGTCCTTGTCTTGCCTGGACGGGCGGCCCTTGAAATTCACCACGGGCACGAGCCGCGCATCACGAACCTCGGGGAACGTGAAACCCAGCACCTGCTCGGTCTTGCCATTCTTGAAGACCAGGGTCCAGCCTTCGCTTTCGCTTCCACCAGTGCCATCTGCCTTGCCCTGTGCTTTGCCGAGAATGCCTTGCCAGGACTTGCGCCCTTCAAACGGCGCCTTCAGCACGATGCTCACGGCCTGGCCGGCAAAACGGGCGTAGTCGGCTTCCGTCTTCAGCGGCCGGTCCAGACCCGGCGACGAAACTTCCAGCCGCGCGTAGGCCAGGCCGTCCACTTCCAGCGCGTACTGCAACTGGCGGGTGACGGTTTCGCAATCTTCGACGGTGATGTACTCGCCCGGCTGCGGCTCGGCCGCGGGACCGAAGGTGTAGACACGGCCAGGGACGCGGTCTATGGTCACGCGCAACAGACCACGCGGCAGGCGTTCGACATCCACCAGCTCGTAGCCCAGGCCGGCCACCGTGTCGATGATGGTTTGGCCACCGCCCTTGCCCACCTGCGCAGGCGCCGGCGCATTGTCCGCAACAGGCCGCAGAGGCGCACGGCCCATGCCACCAAAGGCCGACTTGCTCGCGGACTTGCTCGCGGGCTTGCTCAGCTTGGCTGTCTTGCGATCTGTGCGTTGGATGCGGCTTGCGCTCAAAGGATGGGTCTGCTGGTCTGGCTGTCTGCTCACGGCTCGCGGCCCGTGCCCTACCGCCGGGCGCGCCGCCAAGATCGTCGCCTGTCGCCCAGTCAAGTTCCCCGCTGACGCGGGCTTGCCAATGCAATAAGCCGATCGAGCAAAAAAAAGGGGCAGGAAGATCCGCCCACGCAGCATTACCCGGAAAACGTCAGATTATAGCTGTGACTTCGTCAACACAGCAAGCCTTGAGATGTGCTTGAGGCCAGCCGCCAGGGCTGCACCGGCCTGCGTGCCAGAATCGCGCCCGCTTTCGACCATCACCAGAACTCGGAGACTGCAACCACCATGGGCTTCCTCGCCGGCAAGCGATTCCTCATCACGGGCGTTCTGTCCAACCGCTCCATCGCCTATGGCATTGCCAGGGCCTGCCACGCACAAGGCGCGGAGTTGGCGTTCAGCTACGTCGGCGAACGCTTCAAGGAACGGGTGCAGGAATACGCCTCGCACTTTGGCTCCAGCCTGGTCTATGAATGCGATGTGGCCAACGACGAACAGATCACCCAGATCTTCCAGGACCTGGGCCAGGTCTGGCCGCAGTTCGACGGCTTCGTGCACAGCATCGGCTTTGCGCCGCGCGAAGCGATTGCTGGCGACTTCCTGGAAGGCCTGACGCGCGAGAACTTCCGCATCGCGCATGACATCAGCGCCTACAGCTTCCCTGCCCTGGCCAAGGCCGCCCTGCCGTTGCTGCGCCCCAAGGCCGCGCTGCTGACGCTGAGCTACCTGGGCGCCCTGCGCGCCGTGCCCAACTACAACACCATGGGACTGGCCAAGGCGTCGCTGGAAGCCAGCGTGCGTTACCTGGCCAGTGCTCTGGGCCCGAAGAACATCCGCGTCAACGGCATCAGCGCGGGGCCGATCAAGACGCTGGCAGCCAGCGGCATCAAGGACTTCGGCAAGCTGCTGGGCGTGGTGGCCGCGGCCTCACCTCTGGGCCGCAACGTGACGATTGACGATGTCGGCAACGTGGCAGCCTTTCTGCTGTCGGACCTGGCCGGCGGCGTGACCGCCGAGATCACCTACGTGGACGGCGGCTTCAGCCAAGCGATGATGCCGGGCGCCGCAGACGCCGCCGGCTGACCGGCTGGCGCGGCGTCATTCCCTGACGCAATCCACGTAGTACAGGCGGTCGCCAGGCACGGAATCGTCTTCGACCAGGCCGTGCACGTCGGTGTCAAAGCCAGGGAAGGCCGCGTTGAACTCGCGCGTGAAGCGCAAGTAGTCGACGATCTTCTTGTTGAAGCGTTCGCCCGGAATCAGCAGCGGAATGCCGGGCGGATAGGGCGTCAACAGGCTGGTCGTGATGCGGTCTTCCAGCTCGTCGATGCTGACGCGCTCAGTCTTGCGGTGCGCGATGTGCGCATAGGCCTCGCTGGGCTTCATCGCGGGCTGCAGGTCGGACAAATACATCTCGGTCGTCAAGCGCGCGATGTCGCCCTTGGCGTACATCTGGTGGATGCTCTGACACAGGTCCTTCAGGCCCATGCGTTCGTACTTGGGGTGCGCCTGGCAGAACTCCGGCAGGATGCGCCACATCGGCGCGTTGCGGTCGTAGTCGTCCTTGAACTGTTGCAGCGCCGTCAGCAGCGTGTTCCAGCGCCCCTTGGTGATGCCAATGGTGAACATGATGAAGAAGGAATACAGACCCGTCTTCTCCACCACCACGCCATGCTCGACGAGGAATTTGGTGACGATGGCCGCCGGGATGCCGGTGGCCGCGAACTCGCCCGACAGGCCCAGGCCCGGGGTGATCAAGGTGCACTTGATCGGGTCCAGCAGATTGAAGCCCTCGGCCAGGTTGCCGAAGCCGTGCCAGGGGTCGTTGGCCGCAAGGATCCAGTCCTTGCTGCTGCCGATGCCCTCTTCGGCCAGCAGGTCCGGGCCCCAGACCTGGAACCACCAGTCCTGACCGAACTCGGCATCGACCTTGCGCATCGCGCGGCGGAAGTCCAGCGATTCCAGGATGCTCTCTTCCACCAGCGCCGGGCCACCGGGCGCTTCCATCATCGCGGCGGCCACGTCGCAGCTGGCGATGATGGCGTACTGCGGGCTGGTGCTGGTGTGCATCAGGTAGGCTTCGTTGAAGAGGTGGCGGTCCAGCTTGCGTTCGGTGGCGTCCTGGACCAGCACCTGCGAAGCCTGGCTGATGCCGGCCAGCAGCTTGTGCGTGGATTGCGTGGCGAACACCAACTGGTCCTTGGGCCGCGCGCGGTTCTTGCCCATGGAGTGGAAGGTGCCGTAGAAGCGGTGGAAGGCCGCGTGCGGCAGCCAGGCCTCGTCGAAATGCAGGGTGTCGATGTAGCCATCCAGCGCGTGCTTGATGGTCTCGGTGTTGTAAAGCACGCCGTCGTAGGTGCTCTGCGTCAGCGTCAGGATGCGCGGCTTGACGGTGGCAGGGTCCACGCCCGCCAGCAGCGGGTTGGCAGCGATCTTGCGGCGGATGGCCTCGGTGGAGAACTCGCTCTCCGGGATCGGCCCGATGATGCCGTAGTGGTTGCGCGTGGGAGTCAGGAACACCGGCACCGCGCCGGTCATGATGATGCTGTGCAGGATGGACACGTGGCAGTTGCGGTCCACCACCACCACGTCACCGGGCGCCACGGTGTGGTGCCAGACCATCTTGTTGCTGGTGCTCGTGCCGTTCGTGACAAAGAAGCAATGGTCGGCATTGAAGATGCGCGCGGCATTGCGTTCACTTTGCAGCACCGGACCGCTGTGGTCCAGCAACTGCCCCAGCTCTTCGACGGCGTTGCAAACGTCAGCACGCAGCATGTTCTCGCCAAAGAACTGGTGGAACATCTGGCCGACGGGGCTCTTCAAGAAGGCCACGCCGCCGCTGTGGCCCGGGCAGTGCCAGCTGTAGGAGCCGTCTTGCGCGTAGTCCATCAGCGCCTTGAAGAAGGGCGGGGCCAGGCCGTCGAGGTAGCTCTTGGCTTCACGGATGATGTGGCGCGCCACGAACTCGGGCGTGTCCTCGAACATGTGGATGAAGCCGTGCAGCTCGCGCAGGATGTCGTTGGGGATGTGCTGGCTGGTGCGCGTTTCGCCGTAGATGTAGATCGGGATGTCGGCGTTCTTGAAGCGGATCTCTTCGATGAACTTGCGCAGGTTCAGCACCGCGGGGTCGAGGTCGGGGCCGGGCGTGAACTCGTTGTCGTCGATGGACAGGATGAACACGCTGGCGCGGCTTTGCTGCTGCGCGAACTGGCTCAGGTCGCCATAGCTCGTTGCGCCCAGCACTTCGAAGCCTTCCTTCTCGATGGCCTGGGCCAGCGCACGGATGCCGAAGCCCGAGGTGTTCTCCGAGCGGAAGTCCTCGTCGATGATGACGATGGGAAAGTGAAAGCGCAGCATGGCAGGGCTCGGGCAGAGTGGCTGGGGTGGCGAAAAGACCGCGCAGTGTAGGGGCCGCACCGGCACCGTGGGGCCGGTCATGGCCGGTGGCTACACTTGGGCCGCTGCAGTTGTGGATTGGAGGCCACGGTGGACTGGAATGCTTGGACTTTCTGGTGGGTGGCGTGTGGCGTGCTGATAGCCGCTGAACTGGCCACCGGCACCTTCTATCTGCTGATGCTGGCCTTGGGCTGTGCTGCCGCCGCGCTGGCGGCGCATCTCGGCAGCGACACCACCTGGCAACTGCTGGCTGCGGCCCTGGTGGGTGGTGGCGCCACGGCGGCTTGGCATGTCAACCGGCGCAAACATCCCAAGGCCGAGCCGGCCGAACGCAACCGCGACGTGAACATGGACATCGGCGAAACCGTGCAGGTCACGCAATGGCATGCCGACGGCAGCACCCGCGTGCACTACCGCGGCGCCGCATGGTCGGCACGTCTGGCGGAGCCCGGTGCGGCCGAACCCGGCCCCCACACCATCGTGGCCATGCATGGCAATGAATTGCGTGTTGCGCCGACCGGCGCACGCTGAACCAGACAGGGAACTCCATGGAAATCGCTCTGATCATCGTTGTCATCGCCGTCATCTTCATTGTCCGCACGCTGAAGATCGTGCCGCAACAGAACGCCTGGGTGGTGGAGCGGCTGGGCAAGTACGACCGCACGCTGACACCGGGCCTGAACTTCCTGGTGCCCTTCGTGGACCGCGTGGCCTACAAACATTCGCTGAAGGAAGTGCCGCTGGACGTACCCAGCCAGGTCTGTATCACCAAGGACAACACGCAGCTGCAGGTGGACGGCATCCTGTACTTCCAGATCACCGACCCCATGCGCGCCAGCTACGGCAGCAGCAACTACGTGGTGGCCATTACGCAGCTGGCGCAGACCACGCTGCGCAGCGTGATCGGCAAGATGGAGCTGGACAAGACCTTCGAGGAACGTGCGCACATCAACGGCGGCGTGGTCGAGGCGCTGGACGAAGCCGCCATGAACTGGGGCGTGAAGGTGCTGCGCTACGAGATCAAGGACCTGACGCCGCCGGCCGCCATCCTGCACAGCATGCAGGCACAGATCACGGCCGAGCGAGAAAAGCGTGCGCTGATCGCCGCGTCCGAAGGCCGCCGCCAGGAGCAGATCAACATCGCCACCGGCGAACGTGAAGCTTATGTCGCGCGGTCCGAAGGCCAGAAGCAGGCCGAAATCAACAAGGCGCAAGGTGAAGCCGCGGCCATTACCGCGGTGGCCGACGCCACGGCCGACGCCATCCGCAAGATCGCCGCGGCCATCCAGTCGCCCGGTGGTGAACAGGCCGTGCAGCTGAAGGTGGCCGAGAAGGCCGTGGACGCCTATGCGCACCTGGCCAAGACCAACAACACCATGATCGTGCCCGGCCACATGGGCGAGGTTGCGGGACTGGTGGGCACGGCGATGGCCCTGTTCAAGGGCGGGAAGGTCGGCGCTTGAGTGACCAGCCCGGCCAGCCCATTGACGACGGGCGCAGCACGGCGCTCAACGTCCTGGGCACGGCCCTGGTGCCCTGCTCCTACGACCCGCTGACCGGTTGGTTCCGCGACGGCTGCTGCCACACGGACGCGCAGGACGCCGGCAGCCATGTGGTCTGCGTGCGCGTCAGCGTGGAGTTCCTGAACTACCAGATGGAGCGTGGCAACGACCTCATCACCGCGCGCCCGCAAGCGCGCTTCCGCGGCCTCAAACCCGGCGACCGTTGGTGTGTGTGCGCCCTGCGCTGGCGCGAAGCGTATGAAGCCGGTTTCGCGCCACCGGTCGTGCTGGAAAGCACGCACCAGCGTGCGCTGGACTATGTGCTGATGGAGTGGCTGCGCAAGCTGGCCGTGGCACCGGCGCCGCAAGGCTAGAATCTGCGGCTGCTGCGGAAGGGTGGATGAGCGGTTTAAGTCGCATGCCTGGAAAGCATGTGAGGGTTAACAGCCCTCCGCGGGTTCGAATCCCGCCCCTTCCGCCACCACATCGTTGTCGAGCCGTCACTCCATATGCGCGACGTCTCGCGTTTTCAAGTCGACGTGCCCAGCAGCAGTTCGCCCACCGCCGGCAGCGTCCACGGCTCTGCCCCCGCCGCTTCGGCAAAGCGCAGCGCGTCGCCGGTGCCCAGCGGGCAGCAGGCAAGGCCCAGCGCCGCGGCCACCAGTTGCGCCGTCTGCATGACCGCGCCAACTTCTTTCAACAGCAAGCTGTAGCCCAGGTCGCCGTAAGCGCTGCGCATGCGCGCGTAGTCGGCGCAGAGCACCAGCAGCACCTGCGCTGCCGTCTGGCTATGCGCAGAACGGGCGGCGTCCCGCATCAGCACGCGTTGTGCGATGCTGTGTGGCCGGACCAGGATCAGCTCGTGGCTCAGCGCGTCGTACGCATAGAGGCCTGCGTTCAGGCCAGCGCAATGTTCGATCACCAGGAAGGGCTGCAGGGCGTAGCAGCCGCCCCCGCTGGGGTAAGGACGCCGGACCCGGCCTTCGTGCACCTGTGCGGCCAGGGTGTGCCAGAGGAACCGGCCGAGTGCCTGCAAAGGGATCGCGACCGGACCGTGCTCACGCAGCGACTCTCGGCGCGCCAGCGCCGCACCGAGAGCCGTCTTCAAGTCGCCGGCGGCACCGGGCTCCAATGCCGTGCGCGGACCGGTCGGCAGAGACACCGGTGCGGTGGGCGTGGCGCTGAGCTTGCCCACCGTCACAAGGCCCAAACCGCGCCGCGTGCGGCTGTGCAGCAGCAGGTCGTGCGCGGCCCAGTCCGCGCGTCTTGCATCAGCCAGCAGGCCGCACCACAACAGCATCAGCAGCATGTCCTGCACAAGGTCTTGCCCACCCTGCACCAACTGCCGGGCGCGCGCCGGGCTGCAGCCGCGTGCCAGTCCATCGAGCAAGGGCAACAAGGCCGGCTGCAGCAGTTCCACACGGGCCCACGCGCCTGGTACCTCCAGCGTCAGGCCCCGCGTTCCCGCGTGCACCACCACGGTGGCTGTCAGGCGCAAGCTGCCCTTGGGCAAGGCGGCGGGTGGCGGCATATCCGGCGCACGTTGGGGCAGCACGCGCGCCCAGCGCTGCACACCCAGGCGCAGTTCGCGCACCAGCGCGCCGGCACGATCAAGCTGCAACAAGAGCGCAGCGGCGGATTGCGGGCTGGTCCGCTCAAGAACGCCTTCGGTGACGAAGCCCTTCTGCAAGGCTTTCCAGGCGGCCAACTGGCCACGAGGAGGCCGCTGCATACACGGTTGCTGCAGCCTGTAGGCCCAACGCACGCCTCTCACCCGCGGGCCCAACCATGACACGCACACCACCCGGCCGCACCGGCCCGGCCTGGGCCGCGCGTAACGTCGCCGCCAGCCAGGCCGACCTGCTGGGCTTCCTGCGCGACCTGGCGCGCGAGCATGGTGACATCGCGGCCTTTGACCTGGGCCGTGCGCGCGGCATCCTGGTCAACGGTGCGCACGAAGCGAGGGTGCTGCTGACCGAACACGAGCCGCGCCTGCGCAAGCCCGAATTTCTGAAGGCGTCCAACCGCGGCCATTGGGGTGATGGCCTGACCACGTTGGAAGCCGAGGACTGGGCCGTTCATCGCAGCTTGTTGCAGCCTTCGTTCCGCGCCCGCGCCGTGGCTCGCCGCATGGCGGTCGTGGCGGCCTGCACGCAGGACATGCTGAACCAGTGGCCCGCCGACGGCCTGCTGGACCTGGCCCATGAACTGCGTGTGCTCATCGCGCGCATCGCGCTGCGCACCGTGCTGGGGGCCGACATCCAAGGGTACGGCTCGGGCACGGTGCCTTTTGAAGAAGCCTATGGCGAAGACTTCGCCGGCACGGGCAGCGGTGACCCGGACGCGCCCTGGGTGATGACGCGACCGCGCGCGCCGCGCCGCATGGACACGGTGCTGGCCCACATCGACACACGCCTGGCCGATGTGGCGTTGCGTGATGACGTGTTGTCGGACCTGGTTCATGCACGCACTCCGCTGGGGGCACCGCTCTCCCGCGACGAGACCGTGGGTGAAGTGATCCAGATGCTATACGCGGGTCACCTGACCATTCCGTCCAGCCTGGTTCACTTCTGGCGCGATCTGTCGGGCCAGCCCCTCGGCGATGCCCTGGTGCGTGAGGCCCAAGCCCTGACACCTGCACAGGCGACGAACATCGGCTCGCTCGCGGCCACGCAGTGCCTGGCCATGTTGAAGGAAAGCCTGCGCCTGCATGCACCCGCACCCGTGCTGTACCGCGAAGTGGCTGAACCCTTCGACCTGGGCGGTTATGCCTTCGACCGCGACGTGGCCGTGTGGGTCAGCCCTGCACTGCTGCACCTGGATGCGCGCTACTACGACAGCCCGCACCAGTTCAGGCCGGAGCGCTTCATGACCGGGCATGCAGAGCGCGCCGCTATGGTGGCCTTCTTCCCCTTTGGTGCAGGGCCGCGCACCTGCATAGGCAGCCACCAGTCGCTGCAGCAGATGGCGCTCATCGCACTGACCGTGGCGCGCCGCTACACCCTCTTGGAGGAGTCACCCACATCCTCGGGTTTCTATGCGCGTACCCACCGGGGTGATGGTTCAGAATGATGTCGGGCCCGCACCAAGTGCCGGGTTCATGCAAGGTTGGTGACGGCGCAGAGGGTCCGGCTCCCACAGGGTTCCGGGCAACGTCAGACACCAGCTCCGACAACCCTCAGAGGAGAAACCACCGATGCCCGCACCCACCAAGAAAGACTGGGGTCTGATCCACGCCAAGGCCTGGAAAGACGCCGCGTTCCGCAAGCTCCTGGAAACGGATCCCAAGAAGGCACTTGCCCAGTACGGCAAGGAAGTCGGCAAGACTTTTGACAAGGTGGTGAAGGTCGGGGCCAAACCCAAGGGCGTGGCCGACGCGGATCTGGCCAAGCACGAAAGCGCCATCGCGCCGCCCGCCTGCTGCTGAAGCCAAGACAAGCGCATGGATGCAGACGCGGTGGCACGGCCCCGCTTCAAGTCCAGCGTCGAGCCCATCGTTGATGCCGACGATGGGCTTTTTTTGTTG
>JANOAM010000486.1:0-5128 GCA_031411215.1 Betaproteobacteria bacterium | reverse complement strand
ACGCTGGACGACGTGGCGCTGCGGCCCGCCGCCGTGAGCTGGCAGAACGAGGACCAGTTGCGCTTTGTGCTGCGCGAAGGCCGCAAGCGCCAGATCCGCCGCATGTGCGAACTGGTGGGCTTGCAGGTGCTGGGCCTGAAGCGGGTGCGCATCGGCAGCGTGCCGCTGGGCCAGCTGCCACCCGGCCAGTGGCGCTATCTGCGCGACGACGAACGCTTCTAGCGTCTGCCGCCGGAGCGGTTAGCCGCCCAGCTGTTCCAGCCGCTTGCGGGCGTCTTCCAGCGAAGCCTTCTGGTCCTTGCCCGCCGCCACAAAGGCCTTGTACGAGACCTTGGCCGCGTCGGTCTTGCCCAACTGCTGCTGCGCGATGCCCAGCCGGTACAGCACCGGCCAGTTGACCGCACCCTTGAGGCTTTGCGCCTGTTCCAGCAGACGCTGCGCCTCGGCCCAGTCGCCCAGTTCACCGCGCACGCGCGCCAGGCCGTAGTAGCCCACCGCACGGCCGGGACGTTCGCGCAGCAGCCGCTCAAACCAGGCTTGTGCCTTGGCCGGTTCCTTGTTGTTGACCAGGCCAAGGCCGGCCTGCGCTCCCCAGTTGTGCACGTCGTCCAGCAGCGCGGCGTCCAGTTTGGCGGGCAGCGCGGAGAGCTGCATCAGCGCCGCCTGCAACTGGCGGTCCTGCAAGGCCAGACGCGCCTGCAGCGCGGCCACCTGCTCCGGCTGCGGCGCGCTGCGCGCCAGTTCCTCGGCCTTGCTGCGGCTGCCACCCAGCATGCCGGGTGCGATCAGGTGGAACTCCAACAGCGCGCTGCGGGCCGGGTACCAGGCAGAGTCGGCTTCATGCGCAGCCGTCAGCGCATCCTTCACCGTGCCCACGCTGCGTGCGGCCTTGATCAGGCCTTCGGACGCCGCCTGCAAGCCCAGCAGCACGCCGTAGCTGTACTGGCAGGGGGCGGCGCGCGGCTGTCGGTCGGCACAGCCATGGGCACGTTGCAGAGCGGCATTGCGCGCAGTGGCGTCGTCCCGTTCCAGCGCGGCCAGCGTCAGCGCCAGCACGGCCTGCGGGTCTTCGGGCTGGGTGGTCAAGCGCTGCTGAGCGGCGCGCTGCAGCTCGTCGGTCTTGTCGGCGGCGTACAGCGCTTCCAGCGCGGGGTCCTTCAGCATCTGGGCGCCACTGGGCAGGGACGGCAACGACAGGGCAAGCAGGACGGATGCGGCGGCGGCACGGGCGGTCAGGGTCATGGACAAGTCGGTCAGTGGGTACGGGTTCAATCATCGCCAGTCGGCGGACAGACGGCCAGCACCAGGCGACGGACGCCGGCCTGGCGCGACCAACCCAGGCCGGACAAAGCCGAAGTGCCCCGGCTGCAGGGCCTGGGCCGCGCTCACCACCACCCGCAGCCGTCTGATCCGCCTGATACCCTCGGCCGCAATGAACGTTTCCCCCTTGACCACCGGGCCCCGCAGCGTGGTGGTCTCCCGGGCGCTGGCCGCCTTTGCGCTGGCGCTGCTGCTGGGCCTGCAGCCAGTCACCACCGACGTCTACCTGCCTGCGCTGCCGCTGCTGCGGCGCGAACTGGGCGCGGACATGGCTGCGGCCCAGCTGACCTTGTCGGCATTGATGCTGTCCTTCGGTCTGGCGCAAATGCTGTGGGGCCCGCTGGCCGACCGCTTCGGCCGCCGCCCCGTGCTGCTGCTTGGCCTGGCGCTGTACACCTTGGCCAGCGCCGGCTGCGCAACGGCGGCCAGCATCGACGCACTGGTGGTCTGGCGCACGCTGCAGGGCGCGGCGCTGGCCAGTGCCGTGGTGGTGGCCCGCGCGGTGATCCGTGACCTGTACGAACCCACGCAGGGCGCGCATGTGATGGCACTGGCGCTCACCGGCCTGGGTGTGATCGCCCTGTTGAGCCCGCTGCTCGGCGGGCTGTTGGCCGCGGCCAGCGGTTGGCGCGCGTCGCTGGCGGGTGTGGCCCTGACGGGTGCGGCAATCCTGGCCTTCATCGCCCTCCGGCTGCCCGAGACCCTGCCTGCGCCCAACCTGCAGGCCCTGCAGCTGGGACCCATGCTGCGCGGCTGGCTGACGATCGCGCGGCACCCTGGTTTCCGTGCCTGGGCGCTGCTGGTGGCGTGCAGCTACGGCGGCCTGTTCACGCTGCTGGCTGGCTCGTCCTTTGTCTACATGGACGTGCTGGGCTTGAGCCCGTCGGCCTACGGCGCGGCCATGGCAGTGGGTTCGCTGTCCTACATCGCGGGCACCTTCTTGTGCCGGCGCTGGATTCGCCTGCTGGGCATGCAAGGCACGGTGCGGCTGGGCGCCTGGTTCACCCTGGCCGGCGGGCTGCTGGCGGCCACCCTGGCGCTGGCCGGCGTGCAGACGCTGTGGGCCGTGCTGCTGCCGCATCTGCTGTTCCTCTTCGGCCATGGCCAGCACCAGCCTTGCGGGCAAGCCGGTGTGGTCGCGCCCTTCCCGAAGGCCGCGGGTGCGGCGTCGGCGCTGGCCGGGCTGCTGCTGGCCCTGGTGGCCTTTGGCGTCGGCCGCTGGCTGGGCGTGGCGCTGGACGGCACGACAGTCCCGTTGATGCTGGGCCTGACCTTCTGGTCAGCCGCCACCTGCACCGTGGCCTGGACACTGGTGCAACGGGGCGCTGCGACGTGAAGCGGGGTGCGGTCTGCCTGGCCGGGCCCACGGCCAGCGGCAAGTCGGCGGTGGCGCTGGCCGTGGCCACAGCTATGGCGGCAACGCGGCCGGTGGAGATCATCAGCGTCGACTCGGCCCTGGTCTACCGCGGCATGGACATCGGCACGGCCAAACCCACGGCTGCCGAGCGCGCCGCCGTGCCGCACCACCTGATCGACATCCTGGACCCACGGGACGCCTACTCGGCCGCGCAGTTTGTGCAGGACACGCTGGCCCTGGTGGACAGCATCCGCGCACGCGGCCGCGAGCCGCTGCTGGTGGGCGGCACCATGATGTACTTCCACGCCCTGCGCCAGGGCCTGCATGACATGCCGCCGGCCGACCCTGCCGTGCGCGCAGCCATCGACCAGGAAGCCACCGCACGTGGCTGGCCGGCCCTGCACGCCGACTTGGCGCGTGTGGACGCGCCCACCGCCGCCCGCTTGGCACCACAGGATTCGCAGCGCATCCAGCGTGCGCTGGAGGTCTGGCGGGTCAGCGGCCGGGCCTTGTCGGACTGGCATGCAACCGGTCGCAGTGGCAACTCGCCTTCAGCAGGCCAGTCGGCCGCGTCATGGCCCGTGGTGTCGCTGGAACCGCAGTCGCGGTCCTGGCTGCATGAGCGAATCGAGGCTCGGCTGCAGCAGATGGAGACAGCGGGTTTCATGGATGAAGTGCACCAATTGCGGGCCCGCGGCGATTTGCACCTGGGTTTACCCAGCATGCGCTGCGTCGGCTACCGCCAGGCCTGGCAGGCCTTGGACAGCGGCTCGATGACAGACTTCCACCCACTCGCCCTGGCCGCCACGCGGCAACTGGCAAAAAGGCAGCTGACCTGGCTGCGCTCGATCCCGGACCGGACGGTGGTCCCCTGCGACGCAGCGGGAGCCCCCTCAAGTGCGGTGCAGCACGTTCTTGGTGCAATCGATTGCGTGGCACCGAACTTGCTCTGATCCACGAGTTACTTCCGGGGTACTTTTTTGGGGCGTTTTGCCTAGGGTGATGCCCGGGGCGGGGCGTGAAATGTTCGCGCTATAGTCCCGCGCCTTGGATGCGTCCATCCGGGTTGGCTCACGAGGCCAACGAATTGTTTTTTGTTCGCCGTCTTTTTGCACAAGAAGAGTGCAGAGCGGCTGGAGGATCGAGTGGATTTCGCTCAACAACAACGCCAGCCCGGCAAACATGTCGTGGGCTTCGGCATCGTGCTGGCCCTGCACCTGGTGCTGGGCTGGGCGTTGGTGAACGGCCTGGCGCAACGCATGATCGAGGTGATCAAGTCTCCGCTGGAGACCAAGATCATTGAAGAGGCCAAGCCGCCGCCACCGCCGCCGCCGGAAAACCTGCCGCCACCGCCGAAGTTTCAGCCGCCGCCACCTTCGTTCGTGCCGCCGCCGGAAGTCAACGTGAACCCGCCGCCCATGGCCGCGCCCACCATCACCACCACCCAGGTGGCGCCGCCGGTCCAGACGGTGACGATCGCCCCGGTTTCGCCGACGGCGCCGCCGGCACCGCCCGCCCCGCGCGTGCCGGTGCGCACGGCGCCGAAGATCGACTTTGCCAACGTCTGTGAGCGTCCTGAATATCCGCGTGCCGCGCGCAACACGGAAGCCACGGGCAGCTCGGTGATCATCTACACGATGGACACCAACGGCGTCATTGGTGAGGCCAGCATCGAGCGTTCGTCCGGCCCCAGCCGCGAACACAAGCAGTTGGACCGCGCCGCACTGGAAGCCGTGAAGGCTTGCAAGGGCACGCCCGGCACGCTGGACGGCAAGCCCGAGAAGCTGTCAGGCCGCATCACGTACGACTGGAAGCTTGACTGACCCTTTCCCGCCACGCGCGGCCGCAGAGCCGCGTGCACACGTTCCCCCTGGAGTCCACATGTTCATGAATCAATTCATCGCCGCCCGCTCGCGGGCCGCCAAGTCGATGGCTGCGCTGCTGGCCACTGTTGTGCTGGCGTTCAGCTTGCCGACGACGGCCTTCGCGCAGGCCGCCTCGGAGCCCGCGACGGCACCTGCTGCGGCCGCGCCTGCACCCGCGGCTGCGCACGGCGCCGTCACTGAAGAAGCCATCGACAACCCCTACGGTCTGAAGGCCCTGTGGACGCAAGGCGACTTCGTGGCCCGCGGCACGCTGATCATCATGGTCATCATGTCGATGGGCAGCTGGTACGTCATGATCACCAAGCTGATTGAACAGCGCTCCATGCTGAAGAGCGCCCGGACCTCGGCCGATGCTTTCTGGAAAGCGTCTTCCGTGAAGGCCGGTGTCGGCAGCCTGGAAGAAGGCTCGGCCTTCCGCTTCATTGCCGAACAAGGCATCAAGTCCAGCGAGCACCACGAAGGCACGATGGTCGAGAGCATCGACAAGCACACCTGGATCAGCATGTCGGTGGACCGCTCCGTCGGCAGCATCCAGAACCGCCTGCAGGACGGCATGGCCGTGCTG
>JANOAM010000485.1:0-2956 GCA_031411215.1 Betaproteobacteria bacterium | reverse complement strand
GCGTGGTTGCTCATGCCCTTGTTGGGGCCGTACATGACGTCGATGAAGTAACTGGCGTCGGGCAGCGCGGCCACCCAGCCGGTGTTCCACATCATCAGCTTGCCGGCGCGGCTGGCCTTGATGTTCTCCTGCCACTGCGCGGTGTGGAATGTGCTCTTCACGCCCACGGCGCTGAAGGCCTTCTGCCACAGGCCCTGCAGTTCGCGCGAAACCTGCGTGGTCTCGGCGTGGTGGTGGATGACCAGGGGCTTGCCGTCGGGCATGTCGCGCCAGCCGTCGCCGTCACGGTCCACATAACCGTACAGGTCCAGCAGGGCCTTGGCGCGTGCCACCGAGAACTGGCTCATCTCGCTGCGCAGCAACGGGTCGTAACCCGGCATGCCCGGCGGCAGGATGGTCTGCGGCGGCTGGCCCTGGCCGCGGCGCACCAGGTCGATCTCGCGCTGCACGTCGTAGGACAGCGCCAGCGCCCGGCGCAGCGCGACCTTCTCAGGTGTGTAGCCGCCCGTCACCGGGTGGTCCATGTTGAAGTAGGTGTAGGACGTGGTGGCGGCCACCTCGCGGTGCAGCGCGATGCCCTTCTTGGCCAGATGCGGCGCGATGTGGCCGTTGGGCGCGGCCAGGTTCACGAACTCGTTGGGCAGCGCCACCATGTCGATCTGGTGGTTCAAAAAGCTCAGCCAGCGCGGCTGGGCTTCTTCGACGAAGGTGATCTCCACACGGTCCAGCTGCGGCAGCGGCCGGCCGCGGAACCTGGCCGCCAGCGCCTGGCCGGCGGCGTCGTCGGCATTGGGTTCGGCGTCGTAAACGCTGTGCCGGTGCACGGGGTTCTTCTCCAGCACGATGCGCGCACCGCGCTTCCACACGGCCAGGCGGAACATGCCCGTGCCCACCGGGCGCTCACCAATGGTCTTGGGGTCCAGCTCCACCACCTCGCGGGCCAGCGCGCCGGCCAGGCTGGCGCTGGCCAGTACGTAGGGCAGGCGGGGTGCGGGCAACGCGGTGCGAATCTCGAAGCTGTAGCGGTCCAGCGCGCGCACGCCGTCCACGGGCGTGTCGTAGTCAAACGGTGTCTTGTTGGTGAGCGCCTTCTTGCGCAGATCCGGCAGGCCCAACAAGCCGGCGTTTTCGTAGTGGAACAGTGCCGGGCTGCGTGTGGCCGGGTCGTAGTAGCGCTTGATGCTGTAGACGTAGTCCTCGGCCACCAGTTCGCGCCCTTTCCCCTGGTTCTGACTCTTGAAAGCCGGGTGGTCCGAGAAGTGGATGCCGGGCTTCAGGCGAAACACGAAGCGGGTGTAGTCGGCGTTGACCTCAGGCAGCGCCGCCGCGGTGTTGGTTTTGAGCTTGACCGGCCGCGCCAGGTGGTCGTAGGTCAGCGGCGCGTCGAACAGGCTGCCCATCAGTGCGGCGGACACCACGTCGCTGATCTGCGCCGGGTCGAAGTTGTTCTCGCGGCCAGCCAGGGCCAGGCGCAGCACCTTGGGTGAGGTCTCTGCCCAGGCGTTCAGGGCTGGCGCCAGCGACAGAGCCACCGCCCAAGCCAGCGCTGCTGCCCAGGCCAGCGACCGCCGGAAACTTGTGGCCATGGCGGGGTGTGCACCGGGTGGGGTGCAGGCTGGAAAGGCGCGAGTCTAGTGCGCATCCCGCCTGGAGGCGGCACGGCGATTGCTGGCGATCCCCTCAGCGTGAGGGGGAATCGAGGGGGGAAATCACCGGCTGTGAGGCCGAGGTGCCACCCCTACACTCGCGCACTTTTGGTTCAACCGCCTGCCGTGCTGCCACAAGCAGTGACCCGGGGCATGGAGTGCATGCATGGCCGCTTACCTCATACGGCGCTTGTGGCAGATGATTCCCACGCTGGCTGGCGTGGTGCTGCTGGTGTTCTTTCTCTTCAAGGCCTTTGGCGGCGACCCCGCCGAGGTGCTGGGTGGCCTGAACGCCAGCCCGGACCAGATCAAGGCCATACGCCAGCAATTGGGGCTGGACGAACCCATGTGGTACCAGCTGTGGCTGTTCGTCAAGCAGATCGCCACCTTTGACTGGGGCAAGAGCTGGGCGACGCAGGAGTCGGTGGCCAACCTGTTTGCGACACGCCTGCCGGCCACGCTGACGGTGATGATCCCCATCCTGATCCTGGACGTGCTGCTGGCCCTGCCCATTGCCATGTGGGTCGCCTACCGCCGCGGCAGCCTGGTGGACCGCACGCTGATGGTGGTGACCACGGTCGCGCTGTCGATCAGCTTCCTGGTCTACGTGATCATCGGCCAGTACGTGTTCGGCTTCCAGCTGGGCTGGTTCCCGGTGCAGGGCTGGAGCGACAGCACGTGGACCAACCTCACCACCTACGTGCCGCTGCCGGTTTTCCTGGCGGTGCTGGTGGGCGTGGCGCCGCAGACGCGCCTCTACCGCAGTTTTCTGCTGGACGAACTGGGCCAGGACTATGTGCGCACCGCACGCGCCAAGGGCATGACGGAACGCGTCGTGCTGTTCCGCCACACCTTGCGCAACGCGATGATCCCCATCATCACCAACATCGGTCTGCAGCTGCCCGGCATCTTTGTCGGCAGCTTCCTGATCGAGGTCTTCTTCAGCATCCCGGGCATCGGCCGCGAGGTGCTGCTGGCGGTCAACCGCAGCGACTTCCCCGTCATCCAGGCGGTGACCATCTATCTGGCGGTGCTGACCATGGTGATCAACCTGTTGACCGACCTGGCCTACAAAGTGGCTGACCCTCGTGTGGTGCTGAAATGAGGCAGCCGCACTCAATCGGTGGAATGACTGCTGGCGGCCCTTTGCGGTCGTTGGTTCTGTGGCGGTCGCGTGCGCTTGGGGTGGCCTGTTGCGCTCATGTCCCCCGGCGCCGGCCGCCTGTCGGCGTCCACCGCCTCCTCCTTTACTTCGCTCCACAGGCCACCCCAATCGCCCGCTCCGGCACCACTGGTGGCGCGTCGATTGC
>JANOAM010000484.1:0-3311 GCA_031411215.1 Betaproteobacteria bacterium | reverse complement strand
AGCACCTGGTGCGCGAAGGGTTGCGCACGACGGCGGGGCTGGTCGTCGAAACCGGCTCGGCGCGCGAGGTCCACCACTTTGCCGTGCTGGCGGGTTACGGTGCCGAAGCCGTGCACCCTTACCTGGCGATGGAAACGCTGGCTCACTTGCAAAACTCGCTGCACAAGTCCCTACCCGACAGTCTGAGCGCAGAAAAAGCCGTCTACAACTACATCAAGGCCATCGGCAAGGGCCTGTCCAAGATCATGTCCAAGATGGGCGTGAGCACCTACATGTCCTACTGCGGCGCGCAACTCTTCGAGGCCATTGGCCTGGAGAAGGAGTTCGTTGCCAAGTACTTCCGCGGCACGGCATCGCAGGTTGGTGGCATCGGCGTGTTTGAAGTGGCCGAAGAAGCCCTGCGCATGCACCAGGCCGCGTTCGGGGCCGACCCGGTGCTGGCCACCATGCTGGACGCTGGTGGCGAATACGCCTGGCGTGTGCGCGGTGAAGAGCACATGTGGACGCCGGACGTCATCGCCAAGCTGCAGCACAGCACCCGCTCGAACAAGTTCGACACCTACAAGGAATACGCGCAACTCGTCAACGACCAGAGCAAGCGCCACATGACGCTGCGTGGTCTGTTTGAATTCAAGGTCGACCCCAGCAAGGCCATCCCGCTGGAAGAGGTGGAAAGCGCCGCCGACATCGTCAAGCGCTTTGCCACCGGCGCCATGAGCCTGGGCTCCATCAGCACCGAAGCACACAGCACGCTGGCCATTGCCATGAACCGCATCGGCGGCAAGAGCAACACCGGTGAAGGTGGTGAAGACCCGGCGCGTTACCGCAATGAACTGAAGGGCATCAAGATCACTGCCGGCACCAAGGTGTCGGACGTGATTGGTGCCAAGGTCATCGAGTCCGACTACGAACTGAAGGACGGCGACAGCCTGCGCAGCAAGATCAAGCAGGTGGCGTCGGGCCGCTTCGGCGTGACGACGGAATACCTGGTCAGCGCCGACCAGATCCAGATCAAGATGGCCCAGGGCGCCAAGCCCGGCGAAGGCGGCCAGCTGCCCGGTGGCAAGGTGTCGGAGTACATCGGCATGCTGCGCTACAGCGTGCCGGGTGTGGGCCTGATCAGCCCGCCGCCGCACCACGACATCTACTCCATCGAAGACCTGGCGCAGCTGATCCACGACCTGAAAAACGCCAACCCGCGCGCCGGCATCAGTGTGAAGCTGGTGTCCGAAGTGGGTGTAGGCACCATCGCAGCGGGCGTGGCCAAATGCAAGGCCGACCACGTGGTGATCGCCGGCCACGACGGCGGCACGGGCGCTTCGCCCTGGTCGTCCATCAAACACGCCGGCACGCCTTGGGAACTGGGCCTGGCCGAGACGCAGCAGACCTTGGTGCTGAACCGCCTGCGCAGCCGCATCCGCGTGCAGGCCGACGGCCAGATGAAGACTGGGCGTGACGTGGTCATCGGCGCGCTGCTGGGCGCTGACGAGTTCGGCTTCGCGACCGCGCCGCTGGTCGTTGAAGGCTGCATCATGATGCGCAAATGTCACCTCAACACCTGCCCGGTGGGCGTGGCCACGCAGGACCCGGTGCTGCGCAAGAAGTTCAGCGGCAAGCCAGAACACGTCGTCAACTTCTTCTTCTTCATCGCCGAAGAAGCGCGCCAGATCATGGCGCAGCTGGGCATCCGCAAATTCAACGACCTCATCGGCCGCGCCGACCTGCTCGACACCAAGAAGGGCATCGCACACTGGAAGGCCCGCGGCCTGGACTTCACGCGGGTGTTCCACCAGCCGCAGATGCCGGCCGACGTGCCGCGCTACCAGGTCGAAGAGCAAGAGCACGGCCTGGCCAAGGCGCTGGACAACAAGCTCATCGAACGCTGCCAGCCCGCCATCTTGAAGGGCGAGAAGGTGCAGTTCATGGAGGACACACGCAACCGCAACCGCAGCGTCGGTGCGATGCTGTCCGGCGAGCTGATCCGCCACCGCCCTGAAGGGCTTCCCGACCACACCATCTTCATGCAGATGGAAGGTGTCGGTGGCCAGAGCTTCGGCGCCTTCCTGGCCAGCGGCATCACGCTGTACTTGATCGGTGACGCCAACGACTACACCGGCAAGGGCCTGAGCGGCGGCCGCATCGTGGTGCGGCCCAGCATTGACTTCCGCGGTGACGCCACCAAGAACATCATCATCGGCAACACGGCGCTGTACGGTGCCACCAGCGGGGAGGCTTTCTTCCGCGGCGTGGCGGGTGAGCGCTTCGCAGTGCGCCTGTCGGGCGCTACCGCCGTGGTCGAAGGCACAGGCGACCACGGTTGTGAATACATGACCGGCGGCACGGCAGTGGTGCTGGGCAAGACCGGCCGCAACTTCGCGGCTGGCATGTCTGGCGGCGTGGCCTTCGTCTATGACGAGGACGGCCACTTCGGCAAACGCTGCAACACCAGCATGGTGGCCCTGGACAAGGTGCTGACGCGTGAAGAGCAGAACCTGCCGCTGGCCGGCCTGCACAGCGAGATGGCCGACGAAGCGCTGCTCAAGAAGCTGATCGAGGATCACCACCGCTGGACGGGCAGTCTGCGTGCGCGCGAGTTGCTGGACAACTGGGCGGAAGCGCGGGCCAGGTTCGTGAAGGTGTTCCCGCACGAATACAAGCGGGTGCTTGCCGAGCGAGCCGCCAAGGTCGCAGCGAACGCAGCCACGGCCAAGGCGCAGTCGTCGTCGGCCACGGTCGCCGGTCAATAAGAACCTTCAGCACACGGAACAACGCATCATGGGCAAGGTCACTGGTTTCCTGGAATATGAGCGCCTGGAGGAAGGCTACGAGCCGCCGAAAGAACGGCTGAAGACCTGGAAGGAATTTGTCATCACGCTGGCCGAGGACAAGGCCAAGATCCAGGGCGCGCGCTGCATGGACTGCGGCACGCCGTTTTGCAACAGCGGCTGCCCGGTCAACAACATCATTCCGGACTTCAACGACCTCGTGTACCAAGGCGATTGGCGCAACGCCATCGCCGTGCTGCACCAGACCAACAACTTCCCGGAGTTCACCGGTCGTGTCTGCCCCGCGCCTTGCGAGGCCGCCTGCACGCTCAACGTCAACGACGACGCGGTGGGCATCAAGAGCATCGAGCACGCCATCATTGACCGTGCTTGGGCTGAGGGTTGGGTCAAGCCAGAGCCCGCGGCCGTCAAGACCGGCAAGAAGGTCGCCGTGGTGGGCAGCGGCCCCGCAGGCCTGGCTGCAGCGCAACAGCTGGCCCGCGCCGGCCACGCCGTCACGGTGTTCGAAAAGAACAGCCGCATCGG
>JANOAM010000483.1:0-3302 GCA_031411215.1 Betaproteobacteria bacterium | reverse complement strand
GCCCAGGCGGCCAGCGGCAGCGTGAGGCCTATGCCCAGCAACAGGGTTGCCAGGTCCACCCAACGCTTTTGCAGCGCCACGGGGAGTGAGGTGCCCTGCAGCAGCGGGCCGAAAAGCGCCTGCGCCACGGTGCCACCCAAGTTGTCTGTCAGCCAGAAGCCCACCGCGACCGCAGCCAGCACGGCCGCAAAGCCACGCAGGTCATGGCCGGCCTTGCTGGTGGGCCGGGGCGCGCTGTCAGGCAGGCGCGGCAGCAGCAGCACGGTCACCGCGGCGGCGATCACCATCAGCACGGCCATGAAGCGGTAGACCTCGGGCCAGGTCCAGCCGCCACCCTGGTTGGGGTCGGTCCAGATCAGCGCAATGCCGCCGGACAGGATCATCGCCAGCCGGTATCCCATGACACCCAATGACGCGCCCATGCCGCGTTCGGCCGGTGGCAGCAGGTCGGTGCGGTAGGCGTCGACGACGACATCTTGGCTGGCCGATAGAAACGCGATCAGCACCGCCAGCAGCGCAAAGGCGCGCAAGCTGTCTTTCGGCGACGTGGCCGCCAGCAGCACCAGCACGCCGGCCAGCGCCAGCTGCGTCAGCACCAGCCAGCTGCGGCGGCGGCCCAGCCAGGGCAGTTCGAAGCGGTCCATCAGCGGCGACCACAGGAACTTGAAGGTGTAGGGCAGGCCCACCAGGCTCAGGAAGCCGATGGCTGCCAGGTCCAGCCCCTGCACCGTGAGCCAGG
Organism: Betaproteobacteria bacterium; assembly: GCA_031411215.1. Classification (GTDB taxonomy): domain Bacteria; phylum Pseudomonadota; class Gammaproteobacteria; order Burkholderiales; family Burkholderiaceae_C; genus Rubrivivax. Next base: position 2,563 of record JANOAM010000483.1, on the reverse strand, counting down.
CCTGCATGGCCTGGCCGGTGAGCGCCAGGGGCAGGCCGCTGGCAAAACCGAGCAGCGTGACGGCGGCCAGGCGGTGCAGCGCGCTCAGTGAAGGCAGTTGGGGCATCAACCCATTCTAGAAAGCGGCCGCGGCAGTCCCGCGGCGTGGCTTCAGCGTGACGCTGGCGCGGCCGGTGCGGCGGACGCAGCCGGTGCAGCGGGCAGAGGCACCGGATGCTGGTCGTAGATGGCCTTGGCCAGCGCCAGCAGCGTGTCCCTGGGCAGTTCACCCACCAGCGCGTAGCCGGCGCCTTCTTCCACCCAATAGAACATGCCCAGCTTGCCCTGCTGCTCAAAGCGGAAGGCGGTGTCCACACCCTGTTCGGGCTTGCGCAGGTAGACCGTGACGCGGCGTTTGCCGGCGTCCTGGTACATCAGCTGCGCGCTCTTGCCGGGGCCGTCAGGCAGCAGGCGGCCGCCGACCAGGTCAAAACCTTGCGCGTGCAGATCGAACAGTTTCACGGGGATGTCGATGCGGCGTGTCAACCAGCGCGACAGGTGTTCTTCCTGCGCGCCCACTTCCACCGCGTGGCGCGGTTCGTTGGTGTAGATGCTGTGGGCAAACGCGGCGCGCTGCACCCAGCCTTGCGCTGTGCCGGCGGCCATCTGCAGCTTGACCTGGGCCAGCTGCGCGGCCTGCGCCTTGTGTTGCCACTGCCACACACCCGCACCGCCCAGCACACCACCGGCCAGCAGCAGGCCGGCCGCGGCCGCCGCCAGGGCCCAGCGTGGCGGGCCGTGCCGGCGCCACACGGCGGCGCGCAGTGCGGCCGGAGCGGGCTCGTCCATCACGGGGTTGAAGAGGGCCGCCAACGCGGTGCGATCGGATTGCCAGGCCAGCACTCGGGCGCGGTCTTCGGGGTGCGACTGCAGCCAGTCGTCCACGTGTTCGCGGTCGGCGGCTTCGAGCTCACCGTCCACATAGGCGCTGAGCAGGTCGTCGGTGATGGTTGGGGTGTTCATGTTTACACCACGCGCTTGAGTTGGGTACGCGCCTCGGCCTGGCCATGGCCTTCCAGGAAGCGGCGCAGCGCGGCGCGGCCGCGGCACACACGGGACATCACGGTGCCGACCGGGATTCGCAAGACCTCAGCCACTTCGGCATAACTGAGTTGTTCCACGCACACCAGCAGCAGCGGCTGGCGCTGGTCGGCGGGCAGTTGGGCCAAGGCGGCCTCCAGGTCCAGGCGCAGCCCCAGGTTGTGGCCGGGGTCGGATTGCGTCTCGTCCTGCACACGTTGCAGTTCACTGGGGTCGGTGACGGTCATGCGGGACTCCCGGCGCACCAGGTCCAGATGCGCGTTGTGGGCGATGGACAGCACCCACACCGCGATGTCGCGCAGCGGGTCGAACTGCTGCCAGTGCAGCAGCGCACGTTCCAGCGTCTGCTGGCTGAGGTCGTCGGCGGCGGCCGGGTCGAAGCTCAGGCTGCGCGCATAGCGCCGCAGCCGCGGGATGACGTCCAGCAGTTGGCGGCGGAATGCGGGGGGTGCGTCCACTGAAGGCTTACGCGGCGTGCCGGGCGATTATTCCCCCGGGGCCGGCGTCGTCCGGGCGGTGCTTCAGTGCGGCCGGGAAACGGCCCAAGGCAGCCAGCGCTGCCACCAGGCCTGCGGCACGGCCGGCGCCTGCGCCTGCCGGTCAGGCGCGCGGGCGCGGCTCTGCAGCATGCGCAGCGGGGGCGGGGCCGGTGGGTGGCTGTCCATGGCGGCCCACTGTAGGCACATGCGGCTTTGCAAACAACGAACCTCATTGCAAGTAGAGTCTGCATGTTTGCAGTGAATAGGAGACTGGGCATGTCCCAGCTGGATTGGAGCGACCTGCGCCACGCCCTGGCCGTCGGTCAACTGGGTTCGGTGGCAGCGGCGGCGCGCCGCTTGGGTGTCAACGCCACCACGGTGCAGCGCCGCCTGGACGCGCTGGAGGCGGCGCTGGGCGCGCGCCTGTTTGACCGCTCACGCACCGGCTGGCGGCCCACCGAGGCCGGTGTGGCCGTGCTGGACCAGGCGCGCCGCATGGCCGACCAGGCCGAGGAGATCGAACGCCGAGTGCTCGGCCGCGACCGTGAACTCACCGGCGTGCTGCGCCTGTCCACCGCCTTCGTGGTGATGGAACACCTGCTGCCGCAGCCGTTGGCCGACTTTGCGCGTGCCTACCCCGGCATCGAGGTGGAGGTAGTGGAAAACGCCGTGCTGATGGACCTGGCCCGCCGCGAGGGTGGTGCGCCAGGCTTGGCGCAACTGCAGGCCGACGTGGCGCTGCGCCTGTCCAACAACGTGGCCGACCACCTGGTGGGCCGGCAGCTGGGCATGACACATTGCCGTGTCTACGCGCTGCGCGGTGGCCCCGGCCTGCCGCAGACCGTGCTGCCCATGCACGAGCTGCTGCGCGACGCGCCCTGGGTGGCCTTTGAGCGCGACGGCGTGCACCGCGTCTACGACCAGTGGATGCGCCAGCACCTGGTGCCCACGCAGGTGCGTGTGCGTGTGGACATCTTCAACGCCGTGGCGGCCATGCTGCGCAC
>JANOAM010000482.1:0-9943 GCA_031411215.1 Betaproteobacteria bacterium | reverse complement strand
TTCAAGACAAGCACCCAGCCGCGCACTGCGCATAGGCATCCTGGGCTGCGCCAACATCGCGCGGCAATTCGCGCGTGACGTGGCGGACAGCCCCGCGGTGCGTGTCGTGGCCGTCGCCAGCCGCAGCGACGACAAGGCGCGTGAGTTCGCCACCACCTTCAAGCTGCCGCGCCACCACGGCAGCTATGAGGCGTTGCTGGCCGACGCCGAGCTTGACGCCATCTACCTGCCGCTGCCCAACAGCCTGCATGCGCAATGGGCCATTGCGGCGGCGCGGGCGGGCAAGCATGTGCTGTGCGAAAAGCCGCTGGCGCTGACACACACCGAAGCCAAGGCCATGTTCGACGCTGCCACGCAGCAGGGCGTGGTGCTGCTGGAGTCCTACCCCTACTGGTTCCAGCCGCAAACGGGCGACCTGCTGGCGCTGCTGCGCGGCGGCGCCATCGGCCGCGTGCTGTCCATGCAGGCCTGCTTCGGCTTCAGCCTGGCCAGGCCTGAAGGCAACATCCGCATGAACGCGGACCTGGGTGGCGGCGCCCTGCTGGACGCCGGCAGCTACCCGATGAGCCTGATCCGTCTGGTGATGGGCGCCGCACCGCGCCGTGTCCAGGCCGACGCCAGCTGGACCGGCAGCGGCGTCGAGCGTGGGGTCGACGTCAGCACCATGGCGACGTTGATCTACGACGATGGCCGCCGCGCGCAACTGTCCTGTGCCATGGACACGGCGGTGTACCGCCGCGCCAGCATCGTGGGCACGACCGGTGTCATCGAAACCGATTACTTGAACCACACCAGCGCGCAAGCCAGCGGTCACCCGTGGGGCTACCAGCCCAGCCGGCTTCAGCTGCGCCGTGGTCTCGCGCCCACCGTGCCGTTTGAGGACGTGCAGTCGGACGTGGGCAGCGGCTTCCGCTTTGCGGCCGAAGCCTTTGCCAAGCTGGTGCAGGAAGGCGACCTGGCTGCCGCGGCACGCGCGGCTGAGGCCAGCCTGGACATTGCCGCCACCTTGGAAGCCATCGCCCGCAGCGCACGCCTGGGGCAAGCCGTGGATGTGGCCGTCGCCGAGGCCTGAAGCGGCGGTATGCAGGACAGTGCCGCCGGGCGGCGGTACGTCAGCGCACAGACGCACGGCGCGCCCACGGGCACAGTCTGGCCACCATGAGAACAGTCGGCCACCCGATGACTTCACCGCAGCAGCGCTGGTTGCCGCTGTGCCCCTGTTGTGGGGCTTCGGTAGACCGCATCACGCGCCGCTGGCATGACCGCGTCGTGGCGCTGGTCATGCCGTCGCGCCGCTACCGCTGTGCCAACGCGCGCTGCGGCTGGCAAGGCAATCTGCGTTGCGACTGAGCGTCTAGGTCGTCTGCAGCAGCCGGATCAGCACGTCGATCACGTCGCTGCCGGTGGTCGACTTCAGGCGGTGCTGGCGCAGCGTGCGGGCAAGATCTGCGCGCGCAAGCTTCTGGGTGTCGGAGCGGAGCAGGATGCCGGCAATCGCCCGCTGCGCCTCCAGCGAGCGGGCCAGCGGAAAGAGGCTGGCGATCTCCTGCAGGCTCTGCGGGTCGGCCAGGCGCTGCCGCGCCAGTGTTTCCAGCGCGCGCACCTGCGCGCTGCCGGCGCTCATGCGGCCAATGCCTGCGGTGACGCTGCGCAGTTCAGCCACGTCGGCCAGTTGGCGGTGGCGCAGATACACCTGTGCGATCGCCACGTCATCGTCCACTGAACTGCTCAGTGCACGAATGGTTTGGGCGTGTGCCGCCGCGCTGCCCAGGCAGGCCAGCGCGGCCGCATGGGACGTGTTGCCGGGGCGCACCTGGCCCGTGGCCAGCAGTTGCGGCGCCAGGGTTGGTTGCTGAGCCTGCTGGGTGCTGCAGACCAGGTCGACCTCGGTCTTGCTCAGGCTGCCACGTCCCATGCGGGCCGCGACCATGCGCAGGAATTCAGCCTTTTCCTGTTCCGGCGACAGCCAGCCCAACGTGCCGGCCAGCGCCATCATGCGGGCCTGCACCGTGGCTTCATCGGCGTCGCGGGTGAATGCCAGGTAGCGCTCACGCGTGGGCCGGTCGGCCTCGATCGTGTGCAGTGCGGCGGCCACCTCGGGCCGCTGCCGTTGCGTCGGGCCGATAGAGGCGGCATAACGTTCCAGATGGTCCAGAAACATGCGCACCTCGCTGGCGTCGCGCTGCAGCACCGTGTGCATGAAGGTGAGCTTGCGGGCGTCTGCATCGCCATCGTCGGCAAGGCTGCACATGTCGTTGCGAAAAGCCGCGTGCGGGTCGGCATTCGTCAGACCGGCGACGGCCACCATCGAGCTCGGGCCGAACAGGTTCAGGAGCGTCGCGCTGGCGCGGCCGCTGGCGACTTCGCCTGCTGGCGCTGACTGGAAGTAGCGTTCCAGCAGCGGCCCTGCGGTGCGCCCGAGCGGCGCCTTGGATGAGAAGCCATAGAGCAGCGGCACGTCCTTGAAGACGTGGCGCAGGCGGTCGCGGTTGCTCTGGCCATAGCGCTCGCTGAGCAGCGCCGACACACGCTCGGCGTCAGCCGGTGAAACGCCGGAACGCAAGAGACTGCGTGTGACCTCGGCCGAGGCGGTGTACCGGGGCGCTGACTTCAGGGTGTTGCAGCCGAACAGATACACCTCTTTCAGCTGCGAGAAGATGCCGCTGCACGAGCCGCTGCACGAGGCGCGCTGCAACTCGTGCATGGTCAGGAATTCCTTGTCGTCGAAGCGGTCGGTATAGAACTCGGTGCCGTCGTCGAAATGGCCGGAGATGACCAGTGCGTCGCAACTCACGCCACGTTGGCAGGCCGACTCCAGCCAGTCCGGCTTGCCACGCTGCACCAGTTCCACGAAACGGTAGTCCCCGCGCGGCAAATGGCGTTGGAACATGTCCTTTTCGTCGGACGAGTTGATGGTGACGGTGCAGACCGTCTTGGGCGTGGCCGCAGCGTTGGGCGACACCACCGCGCACAGGCCCAGCAGCAGCGCTGCCCAGGCGCTAAAGAAGGAAGGGCGCAAGGGCGTTGGGGTCGGCATGGGCCAGTGTTCCACAGGCCGGGCCGTCCAAACGGCGGTCATGTAACCGAACGATGGGGCGCGCTGGTGCATCGCCCGACTCCGTGCGTTGTGGCCGGGGCGCGCGCTTCAGGGCGCTTGCAGCCGGCGGATCAGCGCGTCCAGGATGTTGTCGGCCTTCGGGGCCTGACGGCGCCGGTCTTGCAAGGTGCGCAGCAATTGCGGACCGGCCATGGATCGCCGGTCGGCGCGGATCAGGATGCCGGCGATGGCGGCCTGGACCGGCCAGGACGGTGTTTCCGCGAAGTGCCCCACCAGCATGTCGAGCACCTCGCGGTCGGACACATAGTGCCGGCCCAGCGCCCCCAGCGCGCGCACTTGCGCCTCCGAGGCCGGCATGCGCACGATCGCCGCAGCCACCTGGCGCAACTCCGCCGCGTCGGTGACGGGCCGGTGCCGAAGGTAAGCCCGCGCGATCTGCACATCGGCGTCGACAGGGCTGACCAGCCCCGCCATGGTCCGCGCCCGGCCCTCGGCGCTGCCCAGGCAGGCGCGCACGGCTGCATGGGGCACGTCGTCCTTGGCGGCGCCCGGTGCCAGGAGCTGGTCAAAGGCACCGTCGAGGTCATGGTCCTGGTTCAGCGTGCAGGCCAGGTCGACCTCGGTCACGGCCAGCGTGCCGAGCGCCTGCAGCTGTCCCAGCATCAGGGCCAGTTCACCCCAGCGCTGGTCGGCAGACAACCAACCCAGGTCGTGGGCGACCTTGATCATGCGCGCCCGCACCGCCGGCTGGTCGGCGTCGCGGGCGAGGGTCAGGTAGCGCGAACGGGCGTCAGCGGCGCCAGCGATGGCAGCCAGGGCTGTGGCGACTTCTGGCGTGCGGCGGACGGGATCTTCGAGGACTTTTGAGAAGCGCTCGATGCGGTCCAGATGGACTCGGGCCTGGCCGGCGTCGCGTTGCAGCAACTGGTGCACGAAGTCGAGCCGTTTCGGGTCGGACAAGCGGGCGTCGACGAACTGGCAGACATCGCGCCGCACATCGGCATGCGGGTCGTTGTCGGTCATGCCTTGGGCCACGGTCATCGAGTTGGACGCGAAGTGCGTCAGCAGGCGCTTGCTGGTGCGGCCCTGGCCAATCGCACCGATGCCGTCGGCGCGAAAGTGCCGGTCCAGCGTGGCCGCGGCCAGCGGGCCGAGCGGCGCCACTGAAGAAAAGCCGTAGATCGCGGGCACGTCCTTGAACACCAGGCGCATGCGGTCACGGCTGCTTTGGCCGTGCCCCGCGTTCAGTGCCAGCAACTGGCGCTCGGCTTCCTTCAGTGAACGCCCTTCACGCACGAGGCTGCGAACCACCTCGGCCGACGCGCGACTCAGCGGCACCGGATTCAGCGTGTTGCAGCCGAAGAGATAGACCTCCTTCAGCCGCGACAGGAGTCCGGGGCAGGAGTCGCTGCAGGACACACGCTCGAGTTCATCGACGGGCAGGAATTCGGGCGTCTCCAACTGGTCGGAAAAGAAGTCGTTGGCGCCGTCGTAGTGGCCGGAAATGATGAGCACGTCGCAGGAGACTTGCGCGCGGCAAGCCGAGGCCAGCCAATCCGGCCGGCCCCGTTCGACGAGCTCGACGAACTGGTACTTGGCCGGTGGCAGGTGGCGGCGAAACACCTCCTTCTCGTCGGCGGAGTTGACAGTGATCGTGCACACCGTCTGTTTCGGCGCGGCGACGAGCGGCGCTGACGGCGACAAGGCCGCTGCGAACAAGAGGAGGTGGAGTGCCGGTGGCCAACGCATCGGACTATGTTGGTGGCTGCCGGACCGTTGGCGTGTAGGCGCAGGCCGACGGTGCTTGACGGTCGAGGGCTTGCTCGCGTGCCGGCCGCGCAGGCCTGCTGAGCCTGCGCAGTTCCTGCCTCACCCGCGCGGCTCGCCCTGGCGGTTGACGGTGACGGTGGCGCCTGGCGCCTGCGTCATCTGCGCACGGTGGTTCACGCCGCGGAAGTTGTAGCTCACGTCCCAGTAGGCAACACCCTGGCCGCGGCGGTCGTTGCTGCAGCGCTGCACGTCCTGCGTCACCGGGCCGCGGTTGTCACTGCCCACACGCGAACCCACGGCTGCACCCGCCACCACACCGCCCACGGTGGCAATGTCACGCCCTGTGCCGCCGCCAATCTGGTGGCCGATGATGCCGCCGATCAATGCACCCGCCAGCGCGCCAGGCACGTTGCTGCGGCCGTTGTCCTGGCTCACTTCTTCACGTTCCATCCAGCAGCGCTGGCCGCCCTGCCCGCCCACGGCGCGCACGTTGGTCACGTTGGCTTCATAAAGCCTTTCGGTGCCACGGCGTTGGTACTCCGACCGCGGCGGCGGTTGCGGGCCGTAGCGCTCTTCGGCCACCGGCTGCGCCTTGGTCATCACACGCACGCTGGAGATGCGGTCGTTCATGCCCATGGCCGACAGCGAAGGGTAGCTGCCCGGCCGCAGCACTCGGCAGTTGCCGCCGAAGTTGCTGTTGTCGCAGACCTCCCACATCTGGCTTTCCACCACGATGGATGAGGCGCGGTCGTTGAAGCCGGCGCTTCCGAAGTTGTTCACCGCACGCTGCGTGGTGAAGGCGCGTCCGCGGAAGTTGTCGTTTTCATAGAAGGTCACCTGCGCCAGGGCGGGTGCCGCGCAAAGCACGGTCGCCAAGGCCAGGGCAGTACGGGTCGGGATGTGCATGGTGTCTCCAGGTTGCATGAGGTCGGATACGCCGCAGCTTGGCGGCAAATACGGCCACTGGGCAGCGGACAGCGCCGCGACTGCGTGTAGTGGCCGTCCTACGCCAGGCGACAGAGTCGGGCGCAGTGGCCCGCGGCAATCACGGGCGCCGTGTCAGTGCTGTCCTACACGGGGCCGGGCGCGGAACTGACGCAGGCCGCACGCGCCACAAGGCACACTCGCTGGCACCGCCTCTGCCTGCCGATGAACCTCTTGCGGACCTACCTCGTGGAAGACAGCCCGGTGATCCGGGAGAACCTCATTGCCACGCTGGAAGAGTTGGCGCCTGTGCATGTGGTGGGCTATGCCGACGACGAACCCGGTGCCATCGCCTGGCTGGCGGCAAATGATGTGGACTTGGTCATCGTGGACCTGTTCCTGGCACGCGGCTCCGGCCTGGGCGTGCTGCGCGCCCTGCGCCCACGCCCAGATGGGGCGCGCTACGTGGTGCTCAGCAACTACGTCAACCCGTCCATGCGCGCCAGCTGCCTGGCACTGGGCGCTGATGGCGTGTTCGACAAGTCGACCGAGATCGACGCACTGATCACCTACTGCGGCACACGTCCCGGGTCCTGAGCGTCAGTGGCCTTCGCAGGCGGTTTGCCCACCCGCTTGAGGATGGCGCTGGCCGCCACGGTGATGGTGCCGAGCGCGTGATCGATCAGCGTCGTCAGCAACCCGCCGTGCACCAGCCCCGCCGGGTTCAGGTGGGGCGGTGTCACCAGCAGGCCGTGGAACACCAAACGCGTTTTGCCGGCCGTGCCATCCAGCAGACCTACCACGTCGACTTCTTCAGCCAGCAGGGCGACCAGGTGGCCGAGTGCGACAGCTGGTGCTTCCGCACCGAGCGAGACCCCGCCCGCGAACAAGGCAGCAAATACAAGGACTTGCGCGCCCGCGAGCCGCGCCGCTACAGCCCGGAAGAGATCCAGGCGGCCTACCAGCTGTACCGCGACGAGCAGGTGCGTGGCGCCACGCCGCGCTACTGGCAGGACGTGACGGAAGGCGACACCGCCTTGAGCCTGCTGGTGCCGCATGCCGCGAACCTCATCGGCGGCCAGGTGCCGGTGGGCATCGACACCGTCAGCGCGTCGCGCGCCTTCATCGCCAGCGGCCAGCTCAAGGCGCTGGCTGCGACCTCGCTCAACCCGAAGCGCGGCAGAAGCTGCTGGATCAAGGCTGAGTGACCCGCCAAGCCCTGACCCGCTGAGCGCTGGCTAAGGCAGGGTTGCAGACGCCATGCGCGGCGGCGCCGCCCTGACCCGCCACACGGCGTTGCCCACATCGTCGGCCACCAGCAGCGCACCGCTCTTGTCCAGCGCCACGCCGACGGGCCGCCCGTGCGCACGGCCCTGGGCGCTGAGGAAGCCGCCCAACACGCCCACCGGCGGCCCGGCCTTCGGCGCATTGCCTTCAAAGGGCACGAAGATCACCTCGTAACCGCTGAAGGGCTTGCGGTTCCAGGACCCATGCTGGCCCACGAACATGCCGTTGGCGTAGTCCGCGCCCAGCGTGTTGCCGGTGGCGGCGGCCAGGCCCAGTGACGCGGTGTGCGCGCCCAGCGCGTAGTCGGGCACACGCGCTTGCGCCACGCGTTCCGGCGCGGGCGGCTGCACACGGCTGTCCACGTGCTGGCCGTACCAGCTCCAGGGCCAGCCGAAGAAGTCGCCGGGGCGCACGGCGGTCAGGTAGTCGGGCACCAGGTCGCTGCCCAGTTCGTCACGTTCGTTGACCACGGTCCACAGTTGCTGGCCGGGTGCCCAGGCCAGGCCGTTGGGGTTGCGCAGACCGCTGGCGTAGACACGGTGGGTGCCGGTGGCGATGTGCACTTCCCAGATCGCGGCGCGGCCTTGTTCGGCCTGCAGCCCACGTTCACCGGCATTGCTGTTGGAGCCCACCGTCACGTACAGCCGTTCACCGTCGGCACTGGCAATGAGGTTCTTGGTCCAGTGGTGGTTGATGGTGCCGGCCGGCAACGCCGCCACCAGCGTGCCCGGCGCACGTATCTGCGTGTCGCCGGTGCGGAAGGGGTAGCGCAGCACGGCGTCGGTGTTGGCCACGTAGAGCTTGTCGCCCACCACGGCCATGCCGAAGGGCGAGTTCAGGCCTTCCAGCAGCACGAAGCGCTGGTCCGCCTGGCCGCTGCCCTGGCTGTCGCGCAGCAAGGTGATGCGGTTGGCGCTGGGTGTGGCCGCACCGGCCTTGCTCATGAACAGGCCCGCCACCCAGCCCTTGAAGCCTGCGCTGTTGTCCGGGCGCGGCGGTGCGTTGGTCTCGGCCACCAGCACGTCGCCATTGGGCAGCACCAGCAGCCAGCGGGGGTGGTCCAGACCGGTGGCAAAAGCGCCCACCACCAGGCCAGCCGCTGCCGTTGGCGTGGCCCCGGCGGGCCAGCCAACGACCGGCGCCACCTGCACGGTGGGCAATGCAGACGCCTTGGGTGCGGGCAATACAGGTTCCGCGCCCATGCCGGCGCTCAAGGGCAGTGTGGCCGTGTCACCGCAGCCGCTGACCAGCACCGTCAGCGCCGCGGCCAGCACGGCCAAGACCGCCACGACAGGGGTCATCACAGGTGACAACACAAGGGTCAGCGGATCCTTCATCACCAGGCCCTCAGCCCCAGGCATTCATATGCGGCCCATCAGGAACAGCACCAGCACGATCAACAGGACCAGCCCCAGGCCGCCGCTGGGTCCGTAGCCCCAGCCGGAACTGTGTGGCCAAGCCGGCACCGCACCAATGACCATCAACACCAGCACGATCAGCAGAATCAATCCCAGGCTCATGAAAGCTCTCCTTGTCGACAAAAGGTCGTGCAGCAAGGTTGCGCGCAGCGGGGTGGCTGGTCCGTGCGCTGCCGCACCAGGCGGTGTAGGCCAATGTCCCGTGGGGGCCCTTCAGGCCGCAGCTTCGTAGGCCAGGTGGCTGATGCGCCCGCGCCAGTACGGGCTGGCCCCACCGGGCAGCAGCCAGGCCACTTCGCCCTGCTGCGGCACACGCAGGCCTTCACGCCAGGCGTAGTTCCAGAAGCGGCCCTGCCAGGGCGCGGGCCGGCTGACCTTGCCCACCAAGCGGCTGCGCGACGCCGCGGTCACCGTGTCCACCAGACCGTCGCTGTCAAAGTGGAAACGCAGGCTGACGCTGATGCTGCCGTCGCTGACCGACGCATCGGCACTCTGCTTGTCCACGGCCTGCCAGCGCACACCCTGGCTGGGCAACAGCGCCGTGGGGTACCAGGGGGCTTCCGCCAGCCAGCGCATCAGTTCGGCCCGGGCCAGCTCTTCACCGCCGCGCAGGCGCGCCATGGGCACGGCACCCATCACCGCAGCATGCAACTGGCCCTGGCCGCCCACGTAGGCGTCGTGCACGTGCACGGGCAAGCCTGGCAGCAGCGAGATGCGCGCGTCCCAAACAAAGCCCGGGCGGTGCACCTGTGAGCGCTGCACGGCGCTGAAAGGCTTCCAGCCGTCGCCGTCGACCTTCATGTTGAACGTGCCCTCCTGGGACAGCTGCACCGCCGCGGGCAGCGGCTGGCCCACGCGCAACACCGCGCGCAGGTAGCGCTGCACGGGCGGCGGCAGGTCCTGCAGTTCGCGCCAGTCCACCACGGCGGGTGCCATGGGCTGGCAGCTGGCCTGCAGGTCGTTCAGCAGCGTCCTGCTGGCGCGGCCCCAGCGCCAGCGGCCATAGGCAAGCAGCAGCGCGTAAGCCAGCAACAGCAGGACCAGCACCGCGGCCGACCACAGCAGCAGGCTTGGCAGTCCCATGCCTGGATCATCTTCCACGCTCTCAGGCCGGGGGCTTGACAGCGGTCAACTGGCGTGTGGCCAGGGCAGCGGGCCAGGGGGTGGTCGTCATGGTCGGGCCTTGTGCGTCAGAGGAAGCCGCCCTTGTAGCAACGTGTGCCGCATGGGGTCTGTACGCCTTCGAACCCAGCGCGCCTGCTGGGGCCGTGATCGTTGAGTCACGGAGCGGGGACTCTGGCCTACCAAGGTTCGGCCGCTTGGCCTACAGCCCACGGTTGGGCTGGGGCCCACAGTCGGTCATCGGGTCCTACTGGAGACCCTCATGTTCAAACAAGTCCTCTTTTCCGCTCTGGTGGCGTCCACGCTCGCCACGGCGGTCCTGCCCGCGGTGGCGGCTCCTGCCAACGTGGTCATCCGCATCGGT
>JANOAM010000481.1:0-3604 GCA_031411215.1 Betaproteobacteria bacterium | reverse complement strand
GATGTCGTCGGTGTACTGGCCCTTGCCTGTGAGGAAGCGGCCGTCTTCACGGCGTTCAACCGACTTGCCGATGAAACCGGGGATGGGAGCGTTCATGTGCATGTCCTCCGTTCAGGCCTTCATGCCGGCAGCGCCCAACTGGACGGCCTTCACGATGTTGTGATAACCCGTGCAGCGGCAGATGTTGCCTTCCAGCGCTTCGCGGACCTGGGTTTCGTTGTGGCAGCCGTGGCGCTGCACCAGGTCCACCGCGCTCATCACCATGCCCGGGGTGCAGAAGCCGCACTGCAGGCCGTGACAGGTCTTGAAGGCGGCCTGCATGGGGTGCATCGTGCCGTCCGCCGCAGCCAGGCCTTCGATGGTGGTGACCGTGGCGCCTTGCGCCTGCACGGCCAGCATGCCGCAACTCTTCACCGCACGGCCGTTGACGTGCACCGTGCATGCGCCGCATTGCGAGGTGTCGCAGCCGACATGGGTGCCCGTCAGGCGCAAGTCCTCTCGGATGAACTCGACCAGCAGGGTCTGCGGATCGACGTCTCGGCTGACCGCCTTGCCGTTCACGGTGAGGCTCAATCGCGTGCTCATGACCATGTCTCCTTGTCTTGTGTAGGTGAACTCGTTTGAGTGAAGCGCATTCTGGGCAGCAGGGCACTTCGCCGCACCCCCGCGCTTGCACCTATGAGGCGACTTGACTGTGACAAGGGCAAGTCAGGGAAAGCCCGCGGTCGGCAGGGCGGCGCGCATTGCGCTACCTTAGTCGCTATGGACAACGTCGACCTTCAAGTGATGCGCCAGGTGCTGGCCTGGCAGCAGGCCGGGCACCGCGTGGTGCTTTCCACCATCACACGCACCTGGGGAAGCGCGCCGCGCCCGCCGGGCAGCAGCGTGGCCATCCGCGACGACGGGCTGGTGGCCGGGTCGGTCAGCGGCGGCTGCATCGAAGACGACTTGATCGACAAGGCGCGCCAAGGCGCGCTGGTGGCGGGCGTGCCGCAGGTGGTGCGCTACGGCATAGACGCCGACGCGGCGCACCGCTTCGGCCTGCCTTGCGGTGGTTTGATCGAGCTGGTACTGGAACCCGTGCAGCCGCACACCCAGCTGCCCGAACTGCTGCAGCGCCTGGAGCGTGGCGAACGTGTGCGGCGCGTGCTGACCCTGGCCACGGGCGACGTGCGGCTGGAGCCTTCCGGCGCCGCGGATGAGCTGGAGCTGACTGCCACCACGCTCATCACGCACCACGGCCCCAGCTGGCGGCTGCTGCTGATCGGCGCCGGGCAGATGACGCAGTACCTGGTGCAGATGGCCCAGGCGCTGGGCTACCAGGTGACGGTGTGCGACCCGCGCGAGGAATACGCCACCGGCTTTGACGTGCCTGGTGCGACGCTGCTGCGCACCATGCCCGACGACACCGTCACCGCGCTCAAGCCTGACGGCCACATGGCCATCATCGCGCTGACGCACGACCCCAAGCTGGACGACCTGGCCTTGATGGAAGCGCTCAAGTCACCGGCCTTCTACGTGGGCGCCATCGGCTCCCGCGTGAACCAGGCCAAACGCAAGGAGCGCCTGAAGGCGCACTTCGGCATGAGCGACGCGGAGCTGTCACGCCTGCACGGCCCGGTAGGGCTGAAGAACGGCGCGCGCACGCCGCCGGAGATCGCGGTGAGCATCCTGGCCGAGTTGACGGCCGTGCGTTATGGCTTCATGGTGCCGGAGCCCGTGGCCATGGTGCCGCAGGCTGTCGTGGAGGCGGGTTGCGTGGCACCTTGACTGCGCCTGCCGCTCAGCGTGCATTGGGGAAAAACAGCTGCTCGCCACCGACCTTGTAGCCGGCGATGCTCTGCTGACCCGCGGGCGACAGCACCCAGTCGGCAAACTGCCGCGCCAGGTCGGCCTTGACATGCGGGAACACGCCGCGGTTGACGACCATCACGCCGTACTGGTTGAACAGCGTCTTGTCGCCTTCGACCAGGATCACGAGTTCACCGCGGTTCTTGAAGCTGAGCCAGGTGCCGCGGTCAGTCAGTACATAACCGTTGAGTGATGAGCCCATGTTGAGCGCCGGGCCCATGCCGCAGCCGCAGTCTTTGTAGCCCGCGGGTTTCGTCTTGGCCACGTCGACGCCGGCCACCTGCCACAGGCGCAGTTCGGCGGCGTGCGTGCCGCTCTTGTCACCACGGCTGACGAAGGATTGGCTGGTGCCGGCCAGCTTCTTCAGCGCGGCGCTGATGTTGTTGCCCTTGACGCCGGCCGGGTCGCCCTTGGGGCCGACCAGCACGAAGTCGTTGTACATGACGTCGCGGCGTTGCGTGGCGTAGCCCTCGGCGACGAACTTCTGCTCGGCGGCGGTGTCGTGCACGAAGAGGATGTCGGCGTCGCCACGGCGGCCGGTGTCCAGGGCCTGGCCGGTGCCCACGGCCACCACGCGCACGTCGATGCCGGTCGCGGCCTTGAAGGCGGGCAGCAGGTGCCCGAACAGGCCCGACTGTTCGGTGCTGGTGGTGCTGGCCATCACGATGAACTGGCTCTGTGCCGATGCCGGCAACGCCGACAACGCGGCAGCAGCCAGCGCCAGCCCCGCGTGGGCGCGGCGGCGCCAAACGACGGGGTTCAGGTGATCCAATGCAGTTCTCCTTTGAGGAATTGCTGGGCCTGCTCAGGCAGGCCGGGTTTGTCGAAGAATTCGTGCACCGGGCGCTCCACCACCAGGCGGCCGGCTTCCAGGTAGGCCACACGGGTGGCCAGGCGTTTGGCCTGGCCCAGGTTGTGGGTGCTGAAGACCAGGGTCACGCCTTCGCCAGCGAATGCTGCCATCAGGTCTTCCACCTCACGCTTGGCGTTGGGGTCCAGGCTGGCCGTGGGTTCGTCCAGGAACAGGATGTCGGGTTTCAGCGCCCAGGCGCGTGCCAGCGCCAGGCGCTGCTGCTGGCCGCCGCTGAGCGTGCGGGCCGAGCGGCCGGCCAGGCTGGCCAGGCCCACCCGTGCCAGGGCGCGCAGCGTGCGTGTGCGGCGTTCGGGTGCCGGCACGCCATGCAGCCACAGGCCCAGCTGCACGTTCCAGTGCACGGGCAGGTTCAGCAGGAACGGGCGCTGGAAGACCATGGCTGCCACAGGCGCGCGGCCTTCCGGGTGCAGCGTGTGGGCCAGGCGTGTGCCGCGGGCGTGTGCAGCGGGCAGCAGGCCGTGCAGCAGGCGCAGCAGGCTGGTCTTGCCGCTGCCGTTGGCGCCCACCAGCGCCAGGCGGTCACCGCGCTGCAGCGACAGGCTGACGCCGCTGAGCGCTACCGTGCTGCCGAACTGCGCGCCGGTGTCGTGCAGCGTGATCAGCGGCTGCGTTGGCAAGCTCGCTGGCGGCGCCTTCATCAAGGTCATCGTCAAGCGATAGCCTCGGCGCCGACCACGCCCTGGCGCGCGCCGCGCAGCGTCAGCAGCGCCACGCCAGCGTTGAGCACGCCCACGACGGCCAGCAGCACAAGGCCCAGGGCCAGGGCCAGCGGCAGGTCGCCCTTGCTGGTTTCCAGCGCGATGGTGGTGGTCATCACACGCGTGACGCCGGCGATGTTGCCGCCGACGATCATCACCGCGCCGACCTCGGCAATGGCGC